>CAJWAY010000021.1 GCA_913020685.1 uncultured Flavobacteriaceae bacterium | reverse complement strand
TCTGATGGAGTTGCAGTCAGCTTAACCTGACTTCCGTGAGTGAATCCACCTCCACCGACAACTTCTTTTTGAACACTACCCTCACCAGAGATATTGAACATAATATTATAGGCTACTTTTTCAAAATTAGCAACTAAATTAGTGTTCTCGTTGACAGTCATCGAAAGTGGGTTAGTGGTATATGTTTGATTGGTGCTTGTGTCAGTCCAACTGCTAAAGACATATCCAGTTTTGGGTGTTGCAGTAATGGTTACTGATGAACCTATATCATAATCTCCTGACTTAAAGTCTACAGTACCCTCTGATGAGTTAGCTACAGTGGCATTAACTGATACAGTATTATCCTCATCTTTTTTGCAGTTTAGGAACTGCAAAATTAGTAATAGCGACAACAGATGTTTAATCAATGAATTCAAAGATTAACTAAATTAGTTAATTAGTTCGAACATGTTGCTTTCAAATAGTTAAATCAATCCTATTTGAAAGTGGTACTCACTTGCCAATACAAAATTTACTAAAAATATTACCCAACAATTCATCATTCGAAATTTCTCCAGATATTTCTCCCAGAAAATGAATGGCTTCATTGATGTGAATACTCAACAAATCTCCACTCAAATTATTTTCTATACCTTCACTTATGTTTGTAATTGCTTCCAATGCATTTTTTAAGGCTTCATAATGTCTTGCATTGGATATAACCACATCTCCATGAACATTAATTTTATCTATTTGGTGATAAAGTTTTTTTTTAAGCAGTTCAATTTTATTAGGGTCAAAAGTAGATATACTAAAAAGCGCATCACAGTTTAGCTTTTCAGACTCTTTTTTTAACCTTTTCATTAATAAAGATTCTTTTTTTCCCTCTACAAGATCGATTTTATTTTCGACCAACAGGACTATCAACCCTTCTCTTTTTAAATCTTTAATTGCACTTTTAATTTCAGATTGGGAAGAGTTTAGACCATCAAAAAGATAGATCATGACTTTAGCCAAATCCACTTTTTCTTTAGCTTTAGCCACCCCTATAGCTTCTATGTGGTCATTAGTTTCTCGCAACCCTGCTGTATCTATAAATCTGAATTCAATCCCCGATATGGTTATGGTATCTTCTATGGTATCCCTAGTTGTCCCTGGAGTTGCCGATACAATTGCCCGATCTTCATTTAATAAGGCATTAAGCAGTGAGGACTTGCCAGCGTTGGGCTTTCCGACTATGACTACTGGAACTCCTTTTTTGATCACACTACCGTACTGAAAAGAATCTAGCAGTGATCTAATTTTTGATTTTAATAGTTGAAGCAGTTTAGTTAAGGCAGTCCGATCTGCAAAGTCTACATCTTCTTCAGCAAAATCGAGTTCTAGCGTAATTAACGAAGCAAAGTCCAATAGGTTTTGCCGCAATTGGACTATTTCTGCTGTATATCCGCCTCTCATTTGATTCATGGCTACTTGATGAGCAGCTTTTGATTCAGAAACTATTAAATCAGCCACTGCCTCTGCTTGACTCAAATCCATTTTTTTGTTCAAAAATGCTCTAAGCGTAAACTCTCCTGGTTTGGCAGGTTGAGCACCTTTGGAAATAAAAAGGCGCAAAACTTCCTCTTGAATATAGTTAGATCCGTGGCATGAGATTTCAACGACATTTTCCCCAGTGTAGGAGTAGGGAGCCCTAAAAAGAGTTACTAATACCTCGTCAAGTACCACTCCCTCAAATTGCAGTGTTCCCAGATGAATAGTATGACTTTTTTGATTTATTAGTTTTTTTTTGGATTTAGTATGAAAGCATTGTGAAACCATCTCAATTGAATTAATACCAGATAGTCTGAATAGGCATATGGCAGAGCTTCCAACTCCTGTGGCTTTAGCAATGATGGTATCTTGATTGAACATATCTTAAAATATTTTTACATTTAAATGAAGTAACATTTAAATTAAATAAACTTGGGAGCTTATGAACTTTGGTTCTTGGCTCCCTTTTTAATTTTTTGTGTTATGGTTAGTCTTTTTTTGTGCTGTCGATGTTCGTAATTTTTCCATAAATTTTGTATTGAACTATTTTCTTCTAACTCAGGATTGGTTTCAACGATATTGTATCCTTTTTTGTTAAAAGTTTTTTGCATTTCATTGAAAATTACTGCCGTAACACCTTTATTTTGATATTTAGGATGTACTCCTATAAGGTAAAAAGAAGCCTTGTTATTGAAATACAAAGCCTTTAAGAGGTAGAAAAATCCAAAGGGAAACAGTTTTCCATTGGCTTTTTTCAATGCCCTAGTGAAAGAAGGCATGGTGATACAAAAAGCAATCAATTCATCGTGCTTATCAGTAATGCATTTGATGAACTCGGGATGAATGTAAGTGAAATATTTCTCCTTATATTGTGTTATTTGATCCTTTTGTATGGGTACAAAAGTTTGGAGCTTACCATAAGTTTCCTCTAACAAAACAAACATTTTATCAACGTAAGGAATGATTTGTTTTTTGGACTTAAAATCCAAAACTTTCAATTCATAGCGTTTGATCATCAAGTCAGAGAATTTTTTAATTTTTTCAGGTGAACTCTCAAAAGAACTTAAAGTGATTTCGTACTCAACCCAAACCGCAAGATCTTTATAACCCAACTGTTTGAAATGTTTATGGTAATAGGGAGCATTGTACCAAGTAATCATGGTGTTGCTTTCCTCAAAACCTCTAACCAGCATCCCCGCTTTGTCCATATTAGAAAACCCTACAGGTCCTTCAATGAATTCCATTCCATTTTCATTTCCAATGGCATGTACTTTTTCCATAAGGGCTTTGGTTACATTGATGTCGTCTATTACATCAAACCAACCAAACCGTACTTTTTTCTTTTTTAGTTCTTTTACCTCAATCCAATTGATCATCACTGCAATTCTACCCGCGATTTCACTATCTTTATAAGCCAAAAAATAATGAGCTTTGGCATTTTTGAAGACTGGGTTTTTGGATTGATCCAAAGTGTCAATTTCTTCTTCAATTATTGGGGGTGTCCAATGGGGATTCTGGCCATAGAGAATGAATGAAAAATTAACAAACTTTTTGAGGTCTTTTCTGTTGTGTATTTCAACAATTTCAATAGGTTTTTTCTTCATGAATTATAATCTTTTAGCCTTTCGAGCTCTTTTCCTTTCAGCTTTATTATTTTTCTTCATGGTTTTTTTCAATTCTTTTTCTTCCTTCTTGGATTCTTTGTACTCAATTTCTGCAGCACTGATAAAGTCCTTATGGAAATTTAATCGATACGATATACCAAGATTAAAAAAATTAGCACTGGGACGGGTATTGGTATTAACGCCAATTGAGCCCTCTATTTGAATGTCGTCTGAAAAAAGGTAGGCAGCCCCGGTTCTGAATATCTGATCATTGTAACGCATGCTGAACATCCCTTCATTTTCAAGATAAACTGACCACATTGGATGAAAAGTGTGGGTCAGGGTAAGGATATAACTTTTGGCGGTTTGTTCGGTCAGGTATCGATCGAGTATAAAGTTGGTTACAAATACCCAGGTTCTAAAAAAATGCGATTGTGTGGCCAAAACTCCACGCAGCGAAAAAAAGGGTTCTTTTTCGGGGGGGACACCAAGGTTTTGATAAAAATGAGGTCGGTAAAGTAGATCAAAAACATCACCATAAGGG
Source organism: uncultured Flavobacteriaceae bacterium (assembly GCA_913020685.1). Classification (GTDB taxonomy): domain Bacteria; phylum Bacteroidota; class Bacteroidia; order Flavobacteriales; family Flavobacteriaceae; genus UBA8316. Next base: position 12,426 of record CAJWAY010000021.1, on the reverse strand, counting down.
TAGGGGTGACTCTCTCCAAACATAAAATTTCCACCGGCAGTAAGGGACACTGCGGGTATCAAGTGTTTAATTTTAAACCCATTGTTGGCTTTCCAACTGTATACATTTGTTTTTTCTTCTTTTTTAAAAGGATCAAAAATCAAAAATTTAATTCCCAAAAAATTTTGGAGAAATCCTTTTCTTTTATTAACAATATCTTGACTTGAAACTTTATTGGTCAATTTGTCAAACATAAAAGCACCCTGATAGGTTAATTCCAAACGTTCAGATAAAAATCCCCAACGAGCAGATAGGAACCCAATGGATCCGTTAAGGGTTGAATTGTTATAGGCTTGGTGTTTGTACTTTCTAAATTCAAAACCGGCTTCAAATTGAACTATCCCTTTTCCTACAGCAAAGGCACCAATAGAGACGCCAGGTCGGTTGGAGTTGATCTGATCAGTGTATTGAGCATGAATAGCACCTGTCAAAAAAAGAAACAATAGCCTCAATCCCTTAAGCATCTATTTTTTTTGCAAGATAAATCTAATTTTATTTTTAGTGCTTGGCCTCTTCCAAAAACATCACAATAGTCATAAGATTTAATTACTTTTGATCATAACTTATTTAATTGTTGTGGTTGGACTGTTTAAGTTTTTTTTGATTTTGACTCTCATTGTCTACATCTTCAGATTTATTGCTCCATTTATTGTTAAATATTTACTCAATCGACTCTCAAAAAAAATGCAGTATTTTGATGCTGACCTTTCTTCCTCACCTCTCAAAAAAGAAACAAAAAAAACCAAAAATGAAATAGGGGAATACATAGACTATGAAGAAATTGATTGATCAGGTTTATAACAATCAAACTCTAAAGCACCTTATCCTGATATTGGGCTTTGGTCTATTTTCTGTTTTGTTCTTCCATCCGGTTTTATCAGGAAAAAAATTAATTCAATCCGACATTAGACAATACTCTGGAATGTCAAGGCAAATTCAGGAGTACAGAGAAAATAATCAAGAAATTTACTGGATTGATAACGCTTTTGGTGGGATGCCTACTTACCAATTGGGTGCAAGATACCCCTATGATTTTTTAACTCCCATTCATAAGCTTATTCAATTGATTCCTCAACCTGCTGAGATTTTATTTCTCTATTTACTGAGTGCCTACCTTTTTTTATTGATCATTAAAATGCCCATTCCAATTGCGGTTTTTGGCGCTTTTGCCTACGGATTGTCCACTTATCTATTGATCATCTTGCAGGTTGGTCACAATACAAAGGCTCAGGCCTTGGCCTATATGCCATTGGTTATTGGAGGAATGTATATGATCTTTCACGATCGTCGTTTTGGAGGTTTTATCCTTACCGTTTTCGCTTTATCCATGCAGATTCGAGCCAATCATTACCAAATGACCTATTACATGCTTTTATTGATGCTGGTCATTGGAATTGTATATGGAATTCATGCTTTAAAAACCAAAACTCACCGGAATTTTTTACGTCAATCTCTGCTCCTTGTATTGGCAGGAATATTGGCCCTGGGACTAAATGCACCTCCTCTGATGTCTACTGCCGAGTACACCAAATTTAGTACCCGTGGAAAAAGTGAGTTGTTGCGAAATCCTGATGGAAGTCTCAAAGAAAAAACCGGTGGACTCAGCACAGATTACATTACACAATTCAGTTATGGAATTTTTGAAAGCTTAAATCTTTTGGCGCCAAGAATTCAGGGTGGAGGTTCCTCAGAAGATATGGGAGAGGATTCCGAACTCTTTGATTTTTTGATACAAAATGGATTGCCACGCTCTCAAGCCAAAAGCTTTGTTTCAAACGTTCCAACCTATTGGGGAAGTCAGCCCATACTCGAAGCCCCCGCCTATGTGGGGGTAACTGTAATTTTTATGGCCTTTTTGACTTTGTTTTTTGTCAAAAGCCGATTAATAAATGCCTTACTCCTTGGGATCATCCTTTCACTATTGCTGTCTTGGGGAAAAAACTTTCCACTACTGACAGAATTTTTTATCGATTACTTTCCATTGTACAATAAATTTAGAGCCGTGAGTTCCATCCAAGTGATTTTGGAGTTTTGTTTTCCTGTTTTGGCTTGTTTGGGGTTGTACCGTTTATTTGAAAAACCGGAAAGTACAGATTTTAAAACAATTTTAAAACCCTCCCTTGTATTTGTCCTACTCCTTTTAATAATATTACTATCCAAAGGATTTTTTGATTTTTCCGGTGAAATGGATTCCTACCTTGGACAGGCTTATGGCCCGGTTTTGATGGATCAAATCGTCAATGCACGTAAATCGATTTTCAATTTCGATTTGATTAGGGCCGTGGCTTATTGTTTGATAATATTAGCGGTTTTATATTATTATGGACAAGGAAAGATTTCCAAAAATATTGCCCTTGTTGCATTGATTTTAATTATGCTCAGTGATTTATTAGGTGTTTCCCAACGTTATATCGACAGAGAAATATTTGTTAGCCCCAGACAAATTAAAAATTTGTTTACAGCCCAAAAAGGTGACCAAGAGATAAAAGCCGATAGCAGCCGTTTTAGAGTTTATGAACCGGGTCTAAAACTCTCAGGTGCCAGAACTTCTTTTTTTCATAATGCTATCGGGGGATATCACGGTGCCAAACCAAGACGCTTTGAAGAGCTGTATGATTTTTTCAGCACCCACCAAATTACTGGTATAATGGATATGCTCAATGTAAAGTATTTTTTGATACAGAAAAATAACAAACAAAACCTGATCAAAAACCCCAACGTGCTGGGTGTTGCTTGGGGGGTGGATTCACTTCTGGTTGCACCTACAGCCGATGGTGTACTGGAGTCAATGAAAAACATGAATTTTTCCAACCAGGCAGTTGTACTAAAATCAGAATTCCCTGCCAGTTTACCGGTCAAATATGATAGTCAAATGATGACTAAAATTGAACTAATTAATAATCATCCCACCAATCTTAAATACGAATTTGAAGCTAGTCAAGAGCAATTATTGGTTTTCTCAGAAATGTACTATCCGGACGGATGGTCTGCAAAAATTGATCAACAAACAGTAAATATTTTTCCCATAAACTATGTACTCAGAGGTTTGAGAGTTCCATCAGGAAAACATAACATAGAATTTACCTTTGATCCTTCTGTTGTAAAGACTGGTGTAACTATCAGATTACTAACTCTATTGGTTTTTATTTCTATTCTATTATTCTTTGGTTATCAAAGATTTAAAGAAAAATCTAACTTAAGTCCGCAGGAATGGGAATCATAGCCAAACAATCGTTTTACAATAGTCTAAGTATTGCTCTGGCTTTTCTTATTGGAGCGATCAATACTGTATATCTATACCCCACTTATATGGGAAGTAGGCTTCAGGGATTGGTTGTGGCCTTATTGGCATTATCCAATTTGGTTCAGCCATTTATTTCTTTTGGTGTTCAACATGCCGTTATCAAATTCTACAGTAGTTGTGATACAAAGGCAGATAAAGATAAGCTTTTGAGTTTTTCCCTTTTTCTTCCTCTTCTTGTTTTTAGCCTGCTGTTGATTTTTACTCTTTTTTTCCAAAATCAAATCACTGACTTCATCGGCTACGAAAATCAAGAGATGGGTAAGTATGCTTATTTGATTTTGGCCGTTGCCTTTTCCACAGCTTTATTTGAGGTGTTTTACAATTGGCTTAGGATTCAATTGTATTCTGTTTTTGGCAATTTTCTTAAAGAATTTTTCCCAAGGGCTTTGATCTTCACGCTTTTGTTGATATACGCTTTTGGAGGTATGGATCTCGATGGGTTTATTACAGCATTGATTTTGGGATACTATTTCAGATTATTGACGGTAGTGATTTACAGTTTGATCAAATACACTCCCAAATTTTCTCTCGCGCTCCCGATCCAATTTAAATCTATCTTGAGGTACAGTCTTTTGATTTTTATGTCAGGCACTGCGGCAAGCTTGATTTTGGATATCGACAAATCTATGATTTCCAATATTTTAACCGTTGAAAATGTGGCATATTACAGCGTTGCCATTTTTATTGCTGCTGTTATCGAGTTTCCTGGAAGGGCAATGTTTCAGATTATCAGTCCACTTGTGGCCAAGGCTCTGAATGATAAAGATTATTTGACAATGTTGCAATTGCTAAAAAAAAGCGCAAACAATCTACTGTTACTTTCCGGATTACTGTTTTTACTCATCAACTTAAATTTAAATGATTTCTACGCTTGGACTAATTTGGGGGATTACACTGTCGCACTGGAAGTTGTACTCATTGTATCGGTAGGTAAATTATTTACCATGTCTATGGGCTGCTTGAACAACATTATTACGAATTCAAAATATTACGCCTATGTTTTATGGTTTTCGATTAGCTCTGCCATTTTGGCCGTATTACTCAACCTTTATCTCCTTCCTCTCTATGGGATTAATGGAGCAGCCTATGCAACACTGATCGTCATTGTAATAATTAACGTATTAAAGATTTTATTAGTTCAGCTTAAGTTTAAAATCAATCCTTATGGCTTGAAAAGCTTACTTACTTTTGGGATAATTATTTTACTTTATTTGATCATTTCCAAAATCTCGTTTGAATTTGATCCTTTTATGTCATTGGTGTTAAGATCAATGCTTATCACCGGGGCTTTTACCTTGCTGGCTTTCTTCTTTAAACTGACTGCTGACGTACAACAGTTTTTCGGTAAAATTTTACCTTTTGTCAAGAAAAGTTAAGGTCTGAGCTTTTCAACAAGATATTGACCAGTAAAAGAAACTTTGGCCTTGGCCACTTCTTCCGGAGTTCCCATAGCCACCAGTGAACCGCCTTTTTTTCCACCTTCCGGACCTAAGTCAATTAGGTGGTCAGCACATTTGATCAAATCCATGTTGTGCTCTACTACGATGACCGTATGACCTTTTTCAATCAGGGCATTGAAGGAAAGTAACAGCTTATTAATGTCATGAAAATGAAGTCCGGTGGTGGGTTCATCAAAAATAAAAATTATTTTGTCCTGGGTGGTTCCCCGGCCAATAAATGAAGCCAGTTTTATTCTCTGTGCCTCCCCACCGGAGAGACTAGTGGAGGGCTGCCCCAGTGCGACATATCCCAAACCTACCTCTTGAAGGGGTTTTAGTTTTTGAACCATCTTGGTTTGATTTTCTATTTCAAAAAAGGCAATGGCATCGTCTACACTCATCTCAAGCAATCGATCCAGAGATAAACCTTTAAACTCAACTTCCAATACCTCTTTTTTAAACCTTTTTCCCTTGCAGTGTTCACATTGTAAAACAACATCAGCCATGAATTGCATTTCGATGGTTGTGTTGCCATCCCCTTTACAGTGATCGCAGCGACCACCATCGACATTAAAGGAAAAATGCTTGGTTTGATATCCACGGTTTTTGGCCAGAGCTTGTTTTGCAAACAAACTTCTGATTTCATCATAAGCTTTGATGTAGGTTACTGGATTGGATCGCGAAGACCTTCCAATGGGGTTTTGATTAACAAATTCGACGCTGTTTATTTTTTCAAAAGGGGCTTTTATGGTATCAAATTGTCCGGGTTTGTCATTAAATATACCCTTTTCACGTTGTAAGGCAGGATAGAGTATTCTCTTTACTAGAGTTGATTTTCCACTGCCTGATACTCCAGTTACCACAGTCATACAGCCCAATGGAAAACTGACATCAATATTTTTCAAATTGTTTTCCCTGCTACCAATCAAAGAAATTTTATCTCTACTTTTCCTCCTGCGCTTAGGAATCGGTATGGACATTTCATTGCGTAGATATTTTGCAGTCAAGCTTTTGGATTTACAGATGAACTCTAGATTTCCCTCTGCGACGATTTCACCCCCATAGCTCCCGGCCTCGGGGCCCATATCAATGATTTTATCGGCTGAATTCATGATTTGTTCATCATGTTCTACAACAATAACAGTATTACCAATATCTCTAAGCTTTTTTAAAACTGAAACCAAACGCTCATTGTCACGGGAGTGAAGTCCAATTGAGGGTTCATCTAGTATGTACATCGATCCCACTAGAGAACTGCCTAGGGAGGTGGCTAAATTAATTCTTTGGGATTCGCCTCCAGATAAAGTGTTGGCTTTTCTATTAAGATTAAGATATCCCAGCCCAACATCTTTAATGAATTGAATTCTTGATTTTATCTCTTTGAGTATTCTTTCCGAAACAATAGTCTCATGTTTATCTAAATGAAGTTGTTCAAAAAAAACTTCCAATTCATCTATAGGCAGTTCAAGGAGTTTGGCCATGGTCTGACCTCCCACTTTCACATTGTTGGTATCTGTTCTAAGTCGGGAGCCTTTGCATTCGTGACATTTTGTCTTGCCCCTGTAGCGAGAGAGCAGAACACGATTTTGTATTTTGTAATTTTTGGCTTCTATTTTTTTAAAAAACTTATTGATCCCCGTAAAGTAGGAGTTCCCTTCCCAAAGGGTGTTGATGTCTTTTTCACTGAGTTGGTAATAGGGTTTATGTATTGGGAAATTGAATTTATAGGCATTTTCAATAAGTTGTTTGTGAAATTTTCGCATTCCTGTTCCACGCCAGGGTGCAATGGCATCATCGAAAATAGAGCGGCTGGTATCTGGAACCACCAACTCTCGGTCAATTCCGATGATATCACCAAATCCCTCGCACTTCCTGCACGCTCCAAAAGGATTGTTAAAGCTAAAGAAGTGAATATTTGGAGGAACAAAAGTGATACCGTCCAATTCAAATCGATTGGAAAATGTCACCTTCTTTTTCTGATCCAATGACCATAGGGAACAAGCTCCTTTGCCTTCATAAAAGGCGATTTCTATGGCATCGGCTACCCGCTGATAAAAGTCTTCTTGATGACGAACGACGATTCGGTCCACAACTAGCTCATATTTTTCTTGAGGTACCTGTGTTAATTCCTCAATACGCAATACCTCGCCCTTGAGGAAGATTCTGGCAAATCCCTGTTGTTTTAATATGTTTAAACGGTCGTTTATTTTTTCGGAGTTATGATCGATAGGAGCAAGGAGGAATAGCTTATCTCCGTTGGAAAACTGATTTTTGATGCATACCAGAACGTCCTTGACGCTATCGCTTTTGACTTGTTTTCCAGACACGGGGGAGAAAGTTTTTCCAATTCTGGCGTAGAGCAATCTTAAAAAATCATAGATTTCTGTCTTGGTTCCGACTGTAGATCGAGGATTGGAGGAAGAAACTTTTTGCTCAACAGCAATGGCAGGAGCAATCCCTTTGATTTCATCTACCTTTGGTTTATTTAGCTTTCCCATAAACTGTCTGGCATAGGAAGATAGACTTTCTACATAACGTCGTTGACCCTCTGCGTAGAGGGTATCAAACACCAAAGAAGACTTTCCGGATCCCGATAATCCGGTAACCACTGTCATTTGATTTCTCGGGAATACCGCATCAACCCTTTTTAGGTTGTGGAGTTGAGCTCCCTTAATGATAATGAACTTTTTGGTGTCTAAATCAAGAATTTGTTCCATTAAAAAAATAAAGGTACAAAACTACAACTAATCCTGGCAAACCCCTAAAACCCTGAATTAAAAAGTAAGTTTAAACGTCGTATTCAAGCGAGACAAATTAGAAATTATTAACAAAATATACCCATTTAAACAGCGAGCATGGATTAACGAAAACCGAATTCATACTTTAAAAGGTAGATTTAGACCTATCAAAGAACCGATTTTTTGAATTTATAAAAATATAACTATATTTGTTTAAATATTTGATGCCTATAGGATAAAACTACTTTTGAATCGTATCGTATTGTACAAAACAGCTCAGCTGAAAAAAAGTAGTTTATGCAAACCTCCCAACTTAATCAAAAAACTGACGCCAACCTCGTAGCTGATTACATCTCGGGTGATGAAAGGTCCCTTGAAGTTTTGATTTACAAGCACAAGGCAAAAATTTATAACTTTATTTTTTCTAAAGTCCTCAACAGAGATATAGCTGAAGATATTTTCCAAGAGACATTTATTAAGGTTATTAAAACCCTCAAGAATGGAATTTACAATGAGGAAGGAAAGTTTCTCTCATGGGTTATGCGTATTTCTCATAATTTAGTAATCGATTACTTTAGAAAATCTAATCGTATGCCCAAATTTGAGGCAAGTGACGATTATGATGTTTTTCAGTTCATAACTGATAATGCACCAAATGCAGAAAACAATTTAATAAAGGATCAGGTTGTTAATGATTTGCAAAACCTAATTACTGAGCTTCCTGAAGATCAAAAAGAGGTTTTGAACATGCGTTTATACAGAGATATGAGTTTTAAAGAAATCGCTGAAATTACTGGAGTAAGTATTAACACCGCTTTGGGTAGGATGAGGTATGCGATCATTAACCTGAGAAAAATGATTGATGATAATCAAATTTTTCTGACCCACTAAACAATTTTTCTTTTTTCTTTTCGTTATCTAGGCAAAAGCCAAGGTATGGAGCAACATTACTCAAAGAAAAAGATATTCGAAAACGGTCCACGTCCACTAGTGATTAAGCGTATTTTAATATTCTCTAAATACTATAATCAAGACAAAGAAAAGGTAAAAGACCTTGTGAAAAACAACTGATTTTAAGTTTTTGTTTGTTTTTTGATAATTGCTTTTCGGCCGATTTTTCTTGTTATAATGTCGTTTTCAATCTTCCACCCTCTAGCAGGAGAGTGTTCCCTTCCGTACCATATGATTTGAAGATGAAGTTCATTCCATCTATTTTTTGGAAATAGTCGTTTTGCGTCGCGTTCTGTTTGAACAACATTTTTTCCACTGGATAGACCCCATCGATACATCAAGCGATGAATATGAGTATCAACTGGAAAAGCTGGGATACCAAATGCTTGAGACATAACTACACTCGCTGTTTTGTGACCAACTGAAGGTAAGGCTTCCAGAGCTTCAAAACTTTTTGGAACTTCACCTCCATAATCGTTGATTAATATTTCGGACAAGCCATGTATACCTTTTGATTTCATTGGGGATAGTCCTACAGGCTTGATGATATCTCTGATTTCTTTTACACTCAGTTTTACCATTTGCTTTGGAGTATCTGCTTTTTTAAACAGTTTTGGTGTGATTTGATTGACCCTAACATCAGTACTTTGAGCTGAGAGCAGTACTGCAATAAGTAATGTGTATGGGTCTTTGTGGTCAAGGGGAATTGGAATTTCAGGATATAACTCGTCCAATTTCTTCATTACAAACGAAACCTTTTCCTTTTTAGTCATTAATTTTTTTTGTTATTTCGTTTTAAAATAAAAAAAAAATGAATACACTACAAGTAGGTGATGCCATTCCTAAATTCTCAGCTGTTGATCAAGATGAAAATAGTATCAGCTTATCTGATTTTAAAGGAAATAAAAGTATAGTTTTTTTCTATCCTAGGGCTAACACACCAGGATGTACTGCTGAGGCTTGCAATCTTCGAGATAATTATAAAGCACTACAAGACAGGGGTTACAAGTTGTTTGGAGTAAGTGCTGATGCACCTAAAAAGCAAAAAAACTTTGCAGATAAGTATGAATTACCCTTTATTTTAATAGCAGATGAAAACAAATCTGTTATTAATGCCTTTGGTGTTTGGGGTCCCAAAAAATTTCAAGGAAGAGATTACGATGGCATCCATAGAACAACTTTTCTTATTGACGAAAAAGGAGTAATTGAAAAAGTAATTAGCAAAGTAAAAACCAAAGATCACGCTGCACAAATATTACAGGAAATTTAGGCGTTTATCTTTTTTTCTTTCCAGCCAAACATTTTATTTTTCATAATCATCTCTGCGATACCCTCAGGTAGCTTATTTTTCCATCCATTTTGGCCTTCTTTTATTTTGGTTAGTATTTTTCTTGAAAAAATAGAGAGATATTCACTTTCGAAGTCTAATATGTCGACTACTTTACCATTGAACTTGAAAAATTTATAAAAATCTTTCATTCGAGGGTGGAGTTTTAGGTTGTTGGAGTTAATGATTTCATTGGTCTCTGGGTGTTTCATAGGATAAAGATAAACCTTGAGGTTGTTATGAAACATTTTTCCAAAAGCCTCCAAAATCCCACCTTTTACATCTTTATAGTATTGTTCATCAAAAATCTCAACAAAGTTACTTACCCCCATGGTAAGCCCGATTTGTTCTTTGGTATATTCAGATAGGTAGTCTACCATTTTGTAGTATTCTTTAAAATCTGAAATCATCACCGTATGGCCTAAGGAACACAATAATTTCGCACGGTCCATAAAGTCTGTCTCGTCAATTTCCCCCTGTGAAGTAAGATTAGAAAGAGTAATTTCAAAAATTACTTTGGTTTTATTTTCATCAACATTTTGCTCTTTTATGAATATGTCATAAGACTTTTTGAACATATCAATATTGACTTTAGTAACGGGTCTAAAACTACCCCTTAAAACCAAAATATTTTTCTTGTATAGTACTCGTGCAGGCAGGATATTATTGCCTTTGGGGTTGAACATAACAGCATCAGTCATGTCGTTTTTTAGAAGTAACAAACTCAATAAACGGTTATCAACTCCATTAAAAACGGGTCCAGAAAAATTAATGGTATCAATTTCAATTGAAGTTTTGTCAATATGGTCGTAGAGGTGTTTGATTATTTTTTTCGGTTCATCGTGGTTGTAAAATGCTCCATAAATTAAATTTACACCCATGATACCAACTGCTTCTTGTTGAAGTTTCGCTTCAGTTTGGTGGAATCGCAGATGTATCAAAATTTCATTCAATGGCTGCTCTGGAGCAATTTGATACCTAATTCCCATCCATCCATGCCCTTTATATTTTTTTGCAAAATCAATTGTCGCGACTGTATTGGCGTAAGCAAAAAACATTTTATCGGGATGATTGTCCCTAGGAATTCTTGTTTCAAGTAGCATGATTTCTCTTTCCAACATTCTGTGTAAGCGAGTTTCGGTAACATATCTACCGTCATCTTCCTCACCGTATATGGTATCACTAAAATTTTTGTCATAAGCACTTATTGTCTTAGCGATAGTTCCTGAAGCACCTCCGACTCTAAAGAAATGTCGAGCAACCTCCTGACCAGCCCCAATTTCAGCAAAAGTTCCGTAGATTCTGTCGTTCAAATTGATTTTTAAAGCTTTTCTTTCAATGGAGGGCCGCTTCTCAAACTCTTTGTCTCCTGGAAGGGTAATTGGCATGTTTTAAATTATAAGATAAAATTACAAAGTTTGCTTTATATCTCCTTAAATATTTACTTTTGAATTAACCTAATGATCAAAATAACTTTTCTTGGTACAGGAACTTCTCAGGGAATTCCTGTTATAGGCAGTCGTCATCCAGTTTGTTTAAGTAAAAATACCAAAGATAAAAGATTACGTTCATCTGTTTTAATTCAATGGCAAGATAAAAATTATGTCATTGATTGTGGTCCTGACTTTCGACAACAGATGTTGAGAGCAAAATGCAATCATCTTGATGGCTTGTTTTTTACACATGAGCACGCAGACCATACAGCTGGAATTGACGATATCAGACCCTTTTTTTTCAGACAAGGCAACATACCTATTTATGCTTCCAATAGGGTAATTGTTGATTTGTCACGTCGTTTTTCATATATTTTTAAAAATTATGACAAATATCCAGGAACCCCTTCAGTTGAAACCCATACAATCCAAAAAAACAAATTTTTTTATTTGGAAGGAAAGCAAGTTCTTCCCATTGAAGTGATGCACAATCAACTTCCTGTAATGGGATTTAGGATAGACAATTTTGCTTATTTGACAGATGTTAAATCGATCAATCAAGATCAATTGAAAAAACTAAAGGATTGTGATGTGTTGGTACTGAATGCTCTTAGAATTGAGCCACATTATAGTCATTTAAATTTGGATGAAGCGCTTCAGATTGTGGATCTTTTGAAACCAAAACGAGCTTTTTTCACCCATATTAGTCATTTGCTAGGCTTTCATGATGAATGCTCTAAACAACTGCCAAAAAATGTATATCTGGCTTACGACAACCTCAAAATTCAATCAAATTAATTTTAATGAAAAAAAACATTACACTTTACCTATTTTTATTTACTGCTTTGATCCTCATTTTTCAGTTGGTAAACTCCAATAAGGTGTTAGTTGACCTACAGGGTAAATTGACCCATACCAAAGCACGAAACGAAACGTTAAAAGACTCTGTTTTTCAACTTAATCAACGAATCGATGAGCAAAATGATTTTAGATTGGAAGGAAATGAGTATGCCTTGAGGTATTTTGATAATTTAAGTATTAATAACATCACCGGTCATATAAAGGATCAGCTTTATGAAACAAATTTATTGCGTGAGAAGAATAATTTGATTCCCTATGCTGCTATGGATCGTACATTTTTAATTAATAAAGTAAAGGTTCTTAACCATAAGTGGATTGTAGCGGATTTTTCGGA
>CAJWAY010000020.1 GCA_913020685.1 uncultured Flavobacteriaceae bacterium | reverse complement strand
GTAATGATCGTCTCCCAAGATATCTGCTGTCAAAATCCTGGAGGTAGAATCCAAGGGATCAACTGCAGGATAAATTCCCAACTCTGCAATTTTACGGGACAATACAGTAGTTGCATCCAAGTGAGCAAAGGTCGTAGCAGGTGCAGGATCTGTCAAGTCATCTGCGGGAACATATACGGCTTGTACCGATGTAATGGACCCTTTTTTAGTGGAAGTAATTCTTTCTTGCATGGCTCCCATTTCGGTGGCCAACGTTGGCTGATAACCAACGGCCGAGGGCATACGTCCCAAAAGTGCAGATACTTCAGAACCGGCTTGAGTGAATCTGAAAATATTATCGACAAAGAAAAGCACATCTTTACCCTGTCCATCTCCGGCACCATCCCTAAAATATTCTGCAATGGTCAAACCGGAAAGTGCGACACGCGCTCTTGCTCCAGGAGGCTCATTCATCTGCCCAAACACAAATGTCGCTTTGGATTCAAGCATAGTCTTTTTATCTACCTTAGTCAAATCCCAACCACCTTCTTCCATTGAATGTAAAAAGTCATCTCCATATTTTATGATTCCAGACTCTAACATTTCTCTCAATAAATCGTTACCCTCTCTAGTTCTTTCACCTACTCCTGCAAACACGGAAAGCCCACCATGCCCTTTTGCAATGTTATTGATTAATTCCTGAATCAAAACGGTTTTACCTACACCTGCTCCTCCAAACAGCCCAATCTTTCCTCCTTTAGCATAGGGTTCGATCAAGTCAATAACTTTAATCCCGGTAAAAAGAACTTCAGTAGAAGTTGAAAGATCCTCAAATGCGGGAGCTTGTCGGTGGATAGGCAACCCATTGTCACCCTCTTTAGGAAGATTTCCCAAACCGTCTATTCCATCTCCAATGACGTTGAAGAGTCTTCCATAGACCTCCTCACCGATTGGCATCTGGATGGGACTTCCGGTGGCCTTGGCCTCAAAACCTCGGCTCAAACCGTCAGTAGAATCCATGGATACTGTCCTTACAGTATTTTCTCCAATATGAGATTGAACTTCAAGCACCAGTTTAGTGCCGTCTTCCTTGGAGATTTCAAGGGAGTCATATATTTTTGGAAGTGCATCGTCTTCTCCTGAAAATGTTACATCTACTACTGGACCAATAATTTGTGAAACGGTACCGATTTTTTGTGCCATAGAAGTAATATTTTAATTAAATTTTCGTGTGCAAATATAGTGTATACCATATTATTAAGAGCATCTGTTTGGTACTTTTAAATTGAAAAAAGAAAATCTTTGAAAGATTTTATCAAACTCTGTTGAAAACGAAATGAAAGTTTGGTTTGATTGCGTTCTATTTAAAACATTATTGCTGTTTTTATGTTTTTATTATTTAACATTAAAGCAAAAAAAGAGCCCAATTGGGCTCTTTTTAAAGATTAATTTTAGTATTGTCTAGAAATCAAAACTAAGGGAAGTGTAATAAATAGACCCTATTCTTCCACCACCAAGCACACTTTGATATTCTTTACCTCCTAAGTTATTTCCTCCAACCTTTAAAATTGCTTTTAAAGAAGGAATTTGGTAAGAAACTTGTGCGTCAATAACTGTTCTGGCATCAATCATTCCGTCAACAAAAGAGGCTTCATAATAATACTCTGAAGTATATCTGCTTGAGAGGTTGAAAGATAGTTTATCAAAGTTCCCAATCAGTCCGGCCTTTAAGTTGTGCTCAGGAGTATTGAAGGCAGCCTCAAAACTTGATCCAGGAGTCGGGGTAAAGTCAAGCTTGTTATAATCATAAACTATATTAAGGACGAATTTTTTGGATAAAGCTTTGATCAACTCAGCACTTATCCCATATGTACTTAATTCTTCATCTGAGTTGGAGTCGGCTTGATAAATAGCGTACTGACCCAAGGCTCTGTAGTTGGCCATTGTGACTCCTGGTATCAGTGCAGGCACATATACATTGGTTGATCCGATTTTATCTTGATAGTCACTGAAATAGGCAGAAATATCGAAAGTTAACCCCGGCTTTTTAAACCTGTACCCAACGTCAATCGATGTAATTTTCTCTGCTTTTACATGTTTTAAATTAGCATCTGTACCATCTTCATTAAAGGAGTTGTTAAATACAAAATCACCCGTAAACTGAAATGGCGAACCATTGTTTAAAACAACAACACCATTGTATCTGCTAATGTTATCGGGTGAGGTTCCCAACAATGTTACATCTCCGGCAAATAAACCTATGTACTGATCCTGATTAGTAGGGTTTCTGAAACCTGTCTGGTAAGATAATCTAAAATTTTGATTTTCATTAACATTTACTAAAGCAGCAATTCTAGGAGTATAGTTGGCATCAAAGAACTCGTGTTTATCTAATCTAATTGAACCTGTGAGGTTTACTTTATCATTGAATATCTTGGTAACTCCTTGAGCGTAAGCTCCCATTTCGCTGTATGTGATGGGGCCGTCTTGGTCGGAGTAAATTGTTCCTTTGGAATTTAATTCAGTATTTCTTATGGATCCTCCAACTAAGAAGTCTATCCCACCTGTAAGACCAGATAGATCATAATTTAATTCATGATTATATGTTTTGGTGTCATCAAAAATACCAGCTCCTCCATTAACAACAGGAAGATTTTGAGATGTTGCTTGTTGGAAAACTTGATCAAATGCAGCAGTTCCAGGTTTTAGCATTCCTTGGTTTGCAGCTGCTCTGGCCATATTGTGTGCAGCTCCTGTTCCTCCCACAGAGGAAAATAATTGGTTGATGTCAGTTCCACCTGTCATTATATGTGGTGCGACTACATTTTGAACAAATCCAAGAATCCCTGGAAAATCAGGTGTTAAACCTACCCCGGCAGCCAAAGCCCCCATATAGGTAAGGTTGTAATTTACAAACCATCCTTGATAACCCGAAAAAGATCCTAAATTTACAGCACTAAGGTCAGCAATATTTGAACTGGGAGAATTCGCAACTAGGGCAGCAGCAGCAGATAATTGATAACTATCACCGTCTTGCTCTCTTGTATAGTATGATCTGAAATTAAGTCTTCCACTGTCGATTTGTAGTTTGTGCTGTTCGATTTGAATATTTCTCATTGAATATCTTCCAAATCCTTGAAGAGGAGAATCCCCTCTACCAATTAGAGAAGTAAGACTAACTTCGGTTTTTTCACTTGGTCTGAAGTGAATTGCAAACATCCCTTTGGAATTTTCTGCATTATTTGAAATCATATCACTATCCTGATAACCTGTACTCATCACATCATCAAAATAGTTGGGAGCCGCCGCAGCTAGTGCTGATGCAGCAGGATTCAATAAACCCACAAGACCCCATGTGTTAGAGCTTGGAAAGAGTCGTTCTCCATAAATATTAAGACCATTATAATCTGGGGCTGTGTTAGAATAAGAAGGATTCACTTCTTGACCCGGGATTGCTTGGTGAGAATAGTCAGCTGGCATCCATTCCGTTCCTTTTTTGTGATTTAAAGAGGCCTTAATGGCCCACTTATCGCCAAGTTTTGTAGCTAGTCTAACTCCAATGTCTGTAAACATGTTTTGACCTGCTACTTCTTGATCGGTTACCCCGGTTCTGTAGTAAGCACTTATACCTTCGTGTTCAAAAGGATTTTTACTGTTCAAAAACATGATTCCTTTATAGGCATCAGCTCCATACAATGCAGAGGCTGGTCCTGGTATAACCTCAACGCTTTGAACATCAAGTTCGTTTAAACCAACCAAATTCCCCATTGCAAAACCAAATAATGGAGACATATTGTTCATCATATCAACTAGGGTTACAAAACCTTCATTATAAACTGTAGCAAAACCTCGGGTTACAACTTGATTTAAAAAAAGACCCCCTTGTTGGAGTTGAATACCCTTTACATTTTCTAGACCATTAAAAAAGTCAGCAGAAGGAGTTTGTTGGATTTGTTTTGCACTAAACTTTTCAACTGTGATAGGAGATTCAAAAATTCGCTGAGCAAACCTAGAAGCAGCAACAACTATCTCGTCAAGTGAATCAGCACCTGGAGAAAGTAAAATATTAATCGCGGAGCCAGCCGAAGTTACTTCAATTGATTTAGTTGCAAACCCCAAATAACTAACTTCTAATGTAATAGGAAGTTCTTCTTCTGTAGTTATTGTGAAATTTCCATCAAAGTCGGCAGAAACTCCAGTGAAAGTACCCTTTACGACAATGTTTACACCTGGGAGTGGCTGATTTGTTTCCTCGTCGACAACAGAACCATTAATTGTTGTCTGAGCTTGAATAATGTTTAATAGGAGCATGGTACTCATTAAAATTATTCCTTTGAATAGCGTTTTTGTTTTCATTAAATTATTGTTTTAGTTTTGATATAGTCTGTCTTTGGACGTGGGTGTAATCACCCATATGTTTGTTTTTGAGGTAAATATACTACTTTTCGAATAAAACGGTCTTGAGGTCTTCTTGCCAGTGTTTATATTTTTTGCGGTACATTTTTTCTAAATTTCCTCTTTTAATTTTTAGAGTGGGCCCCAAAATCTTGTTTTGTTCCGTCCATTGTTCCTTGGCCAAAACTAGGGTAGAAATTTTTTTATAATTTTCGAGTTTTGAATTGATTTCTAGCAATTTTTCCTCCAAAAGGGAAATAATTTCCTCATTGGGAAGAGCTTTACCAATTTCTGAGAGTTGTGCCAATGCGATGGGTTGGGGTAAACCTAAACCTGTAATACATACTTCCTCCAACTCCTTTATGGATCCGAAGTCTTTTTCCAAAATTAGAGGCTCAATAAATTTCCCCTTAGAGGTTTTAAAGCTATCAGCTACCCTACCCGTAATGTAGAGATAATTTTCTTTGTCCAAATAACCTTTATCTCCTGTGTGAAGCCAACCATCTATAAGAGTTTCATTAGTCATTTTTTCATTTTTGTAATATCCATCCATTACAAATGGACCTCGCATAAGAACCTCTTCGGTTTTTGGATCTACACTGACCTCTACTCCACATTGAGGTTTCCCAACAGAATCTAATTTATTGAAGTCTCGACCATCTACTTGGGTACAAATAGCACAATTTTCAGTCATTCCGTATCCATTTGTAATAAAAATATCTACTTTCTTAAACCATTCTATGATAGATAGTTGTAATGGAGCTGAACCAGAAACGGTAGATCTGGCTCTACTCAATCCAAGATTCTTTTTTAATTTTCGTTTGATCAGTTTAGAAACAAGGGGTATTTTAAGTAAAACGTCTAGTTTAGTTTGAGGAATTTTTGCCAAAATCCCCATTTGAAATTTAGTCCATATCCTTGGTGCTGCAAAAAATACATGAGGTTGAATCTCTTTCAGGTTAGTTGCAAAAGTATCTAACGACTCAACAAAAGAGATAGTTCCTCCAAAACGAAGGCAAACATGCTCTACGACAACTCGCTCCGCAATATGATTTAGTGGTAAATATGAAATGAAGTCATTATTTCCTGAAAAATCTATCTTTAGTGGATTGACCTGTTCGGTAATGATTTTGGTGGAATCCAGTGCCAAATAGGACAACTCTACTCCTTTGGGATTCCCTGTGGTACCGGAAGTAAAAATAATAGTCCACAAATCAGTAAGTTTTGGAACATGTATTTCTTGCAAGGGATCAAATTTATTGATAAAATCAAACCACTCCTCTCCTCTATCAACGACAGAACAACTTTTGTAATGAGGAAACCTTATTAGTGGAAATTCATTGGGAAGATGACTTTCTATGTCATCCCAAGTCTCAATTTTGCCAACAAACAGAAGGTCAACATCACCAAAATCCAGTAAATATTTTAACTCTTCTCCCTTGAGAGAGGGGAAAAAAGGTACAGAAACATAGCCTGCCATCATTATGGCCATGTCAGCAATGATCCATTCTCTACAATTTTTTGATATTAGCCCAATATGGGCGTTATCCCTAAGGCCAATTGATTTGAGTCCCGTGGCAAGTTTTCTTGCCATTTTTCCTACCTCAGCCCAAGTATACTCTTCCCATTGGTCACCAAAAGGCTGTCTCAGAAAAGGACGATCATGGAACTTCTTTTCCCACTCATAAAATTTAAAATCAAAACATTCATTATTACTCATCTTTTTTTTGGTTTTTATAATTTAGTTTTCAAAATAAATAGTCAATCAACTTATTTACAGATGAATTGCAGAATCTTCAATATAGTTAAAATAAATAAAATCAATATTTAATCCCTTTGATCTGTGGAGAAGCTTTCAATTTATTTTTTATAATTTGTTGATCGTTTAGGGTAATATTTGATGCATATCTTTAAAAGTAAATCACTTTCTAGTCAATGAAGAAACTCTTTTACTACTTCATCAAATTCACAATCAAATTCACCATTTATTGTTATTTCAGGAGAATTAAAATTTATGGACGGGAAAATATCCCAATGAATGGTGGAGTTTTGTTTTCACCCAATCACCAGGGAGCTTTTTTGGATCCACTTTTAGTAGGGTGTAATATAAAGAGGCCAATAACATCTTTAACACGTAGTGATGTTTTTGGTGGTCCGCTACAATGGTTTATGGATGCTTTAAATATGCTTCCAGTATATAGAATTAGAAATGGTTTTGCCAACCTTAAAAAAAATGAAGCCACCTTTAAGCAGTGTAAAAATTTGCTCTCAAAGAATCAATGGATAATGATGTTTTCTGAAGCTGCACACCATGATGAATTCTACCTTCAGTCCCTTTCAAAAGGTAGCAGTCGATTAGCATATGAAGCCCAAGAAAATTCTGACAACCCAATCTACATTGTACCGGTAGGAATAAATTATGGCCACAAAAGAAAACCGTTTTGTGATCTGCATTTGGTTTTTGGTAAGGCCATTTCAGTCAAAACCTTCATCGGAACAATTGATAAGAAACCCAAACTAATCAACGATATTAAAACATGCTTAAGGTTAAGTATGGAAAAATGCATGTGGCTTCCCAAAAAAGATGAGCATTATGAAGATAGAAAAAAACTTATTCACAGTCTCAATACCAAAAAATCATTCTATGATTTAAAAAAAGGTATTCTCTATAAAAGTCTATCCCCAAAAGAGACATTGAAGAATATTAAACTTATTAAAGCGTTGATAAAATTGCTCTCAATACCCAACCTGCCACCATTATTTGTGATCAAAAAAATCCTGAAACTTTTTGATGATGTTGTTTTTCACAGCTCAATTAAGTTAAGTGCAGGTTTAATATTATTTCTCTTTTGGTGGACAGGTATTTTAATTACTGTGGGTATATTATGGGGTTGGAAAATAGGAATAATTGTTAAATTGTGTTGCATTGGATTCCTATATATTAGACAAATATTATCATTAAAGTATTTACAATAGTATTTATCTATTATATAGCTATTAAAGCAAGTTAAAATGATTAGATTTAGTTTTAGTAAGCAATGTAAATAGTTTTTTATTATTGATTATTAAAAAATAATAATTTTTAACTATATTTTATAAATGAATTGTATCGCAAGTTATCTACTTTGAAAGTCTTATACCTAATACTCTGTATAGAAGATCTCTAACTTTAATCCCCCATTTGGGTGATTTTGACTACCTGAGCCGTGTAATATTACTCCTCTGGGATTAAGCACCGCAGTGATTGGGTAATTTATCATTTTTTGATTAACAGCTCGTGCTCTTCTGGTGTTAACAAAATTCAGTCCATTTAAGGGTACAAGACCTAATCTCACGTTGGCCGAGTCCTTAGTAATAAGATTGTTGATATGATCCGTTATTTTGAATTTATAACGATAAGGTATGTTAGCATCATTCAACTCCAAAATTCCTCCGTAAATAAATTTATTTCTATTTCTTATGTTATTATTTACCGAGTTATCTATACTAAAATCAGAAAGTGGTTCACCATTATCGTATTTATAAAGATAGAGCCTATCAGGAAATTGAGATTTGTTAATTGAGCTATATGAATCCTGATCAATATATAGTGACAAATTAGCCTCATTGATTATGAAATTCTTGCCTTTTAAATCCTCTAATATTTCTTTTCCTTGTTGGTCCAGCCCTTCAAATAGTTTCAACGTAGAAAACAATCCATTTCCACTTAGAAAAATTTGCTTTGAAGCCCTCTGAGTTTGACTATCATTAATCTCTTTATCAATAGATAAGTTTACATTTTTATCTCTTATGGTATTGAAGTTCATTCCAAAATTTAGCAGAAAAGTTTTTGACTTCCTCTCTTTGGTATCATCAGAGGTATCATTTGCTGTACCATTGGTATCTACTTCATCATATTCGTATTCAATTGTAATTCTTGCATTTCTGATATCTAATAACATATACAAGTCATCATCAAAATTCTCAGTCTTTATAATCAGTCCACGCAGGTGCTTGGAAAAATTATCATCATTTGAAAAAACACTTCCCCCTTCCTGGTCAAGGATCTTTTCTTGAAAAAAAGCTTTATTTAGTGGAACTCTGATTCTTGGGGTCAAACGAGTTTCTACGGTTTCTCGCTCATCTATATCCTCGGTATCAGGATCGTCTTCAATATAATTGAAGCGCAACTCATCAAAATTGAGCTGGTAAAAATCATCGTAAAGTTTTTCTCCATAGAACCCTTTTTCAAAATAATCTGTATTGGAATAAAATTTAGATTGTTTTTGAAATTCAACTGCGGGATCATATTTTGATAAAAAATATTTAAGTTCAAATACCTTCAGATTAAATCGAGTATTGTGATTTCCATAAATAGAATCTACCTGATAGGTTTTATTCTCATTGTCGTATGTTTTATTGTCTAGATCAACGTCATCCAAAATACCATCACCATCACTGTCTTTACTAAGGGGATTAGTGTTATTAATAGTTTCATTGGAGTCGCTTAGGCCGTCTCCATCACTATCGCTATCTCTATCATTGGGGTCAAGATCTAGAGCATCAATTACACCATCGCCATCTTTGTCATTGGTATTGTTATAAAAAGGGATTTCAAGATAAACCTGCGTTACGGTTTCTTTTTCGTCAATTACTGCCGCATTATTATCATCCCCTTCATCCTCTTTTTTTTGAGTAAAATTTCCAAATACAGGGTTTTGAGAAGCTACAAGCTTTGTAGTTATGTCGGCTTCAGTAGTACCCAAGCCAGGTAGATTGATTCTACCCAACTGAGCTAATGGCAATCCATCGGTCTGAAAATAATTAACCTTATTCTGATAAGAATATACGGGTGCCTCAAATTTTTTGGAAATCAGAGAGGTTGGAAGTAAAAGTCCGGAACCGGCAGCATGATATTCTTTATCACATGAAAAAATAATCACGGCAAGAAGCAAAAGAAAGATCACTCGATTAATGAACATTCTTAAAAAACACATTCGTTATTTCAAAATATGATTTATGTAAAACTTAGTTAAGGCATCCTTATCTTGAGATTCAAGATAATTGAGTCCAGGGATTTGTTTATCCATCGAATACTCTTCAATATAGTTGGGTGTTTCAGAATCACCCATTACATAACCGTCAGAAAAATTTAGACTCAATTGTTCTAAATTTTCAAAATTAGGATTTTTTAGGGGTTCAATAAGTTCCTCAGATATACCGTCAAAAGCAACCTTTTTGTGGAATTGATCAGAAAGTACCCCATCAAAATCCTGAGCGTAAACAGAAGTTACAATTTTACTGTTTATAAATATAGGATCATCTTTATAATAACTGTTGAGATAAAGCGGAAATAAACTGGTAAACCAACCATGTAAATGAATAATGTCAGGAGACCAATTTAACTTCTTAACTGTTTCAATAACTCCTTTTGTGAAGAAAATCATCCTTTCATCATTATCGCCAAAAAGTTTTTGATTTTCATCTCTTAATACAGCCCGTCTTTTAAAATATTCATCATTGTCAATAAAATAGACTTGCATCCTCTCTTTAGGAATTGATGCAACCTTGATTATTAAGGGCATATCGACGTCGTTGATCACTAAATTCATTCCTGAAAGACGAATTACTTCATGCAACTGATGCCTTCTCTCGTTAATCAAACCATATCTTGGCATAAATATTCTAGTTTGACCACCATGATCATTTATTTTTTTCGGGATTTTGAATGAACTGATAGCTTGATTGGTCTGTGGAAGGTACGGCACCACTTCAGACGAGATATTTAGAACCTTTTTGTCTTTCATAAACTCTCAATAGATAATCAAGGGTATAAAGTTTTGCGAAATTACGAAATTTAAACGGAATATGCTGAATTCTTTATATTTACGGACGTTAATTTTTCAAAATGAAGGTTTTCAAAACTTCTCAACTCTTGGTTAAATATTTATCAAAAAAAACTCGGCCACTAGGTATGGTTCCTACTATGGGCGCTCTTCATCTTGGACATTTATCTTTGATTAAAAGAGCTTTGAAAGAAAATAAATCCGTTTTAGTGAGTATTTTTGTCAATCCTACTCAATTTGATAATAAAAATGACCTTGAAAACTACCCTATTAACATTAATAAAGATCTAATAGAATTAAGGAAAGTCAGTGAAAAAATCATAGTTTACATTCCCAAAGTTGATGATGTGTTCGGCAATATTACAAAATCAAAACCATTTGAACTGGCAGGTTTAGATCGCGTAATGGAGGGAAAAAAAAGGCCAGGACACTTTCAAGGTGTAACCACAGTAGTATTCCATTTTTTTAAAACCTTCGCTCCAGACTTCGCCTATTTTGGTGAAAAGGATTTTCAACAGCTTTTAATCATAGATCACATCAGCCGAACTCTTAAGCTAAAAACTAAAATAATAGGATGTCCAATTATAAGAGAAAATGATGGCCTTGCTATGAGTTCCAGAAATAGCTTTTTAACAAGTGATCAGAGAAAACTGGCCTCATTATTATTTGAATGCTTGCAATTAGCAAAGTCCAATGCCAAAAAAATCCCCTACAGTTCACTCAAAACTCTGATTTCTAATTTTTTTGAGAAAAATGAGGGAATAGCTTTAGATTATTTTATTGTAGCAAACCCAAAAACACTAAAAGAGTTTGATTTAGGACAGCCAATTGATAAAGGTCGGAGCTTTGTCGCAGCAACATTGGGAAAAATTAGGTTGATAGATAATTTGGATATACCATAAATTACTAAATTTATTACGTGTTAATAGAAATAATAAAATCAAAAATCCACAGGGTTAAAGTTACTGACGCTGATCTAAGTTATGTAGGAAGTATTTCAATTGATAGGGACTTGATCGATGCTGCAAATTTTATAGTGGGCGAAAAAGTCCATGTGGTAAATCTTAATAATGGCGAACGATTAGAAACCTATATCATCGAAGGAAAAAGAGGAAGTGGAGAGATAACGCTCAATGGACCTGCAGCCAGGAAAGCTCAAAAAGGAGATATAATTATTGTTATAGGATATGCTCAGATGGAATTTGAAGAGGCAAAAAAATTCAAGCCTACCGTAATTTTTCCAGATGAAAATACCAACCGCCTAAACTAAAAGATTGAGGAAAGTCCTATCACTTTCAAAAAAAATAATCCCTTTAGCCTTAGGAGTATTTTTTATATACCTAACATATATAAATACAACTGCCGAAGACCGAGATAACATAATTAAATACATCCAAAATGCAAATTATCGCTTTGTATTTTTATCTGTTTTTTTTGGAATATTGAGTCATATTTCCAGGGCAGTTCGCTGGCAATACCTTTTGGTGCCCTTGGGCTATCACCCTAAAACAATGAATTCTATTTTGGCAGTATTAATAGGTTATTTATCAAACTTGGGAATTCCCCGGTCAGGAGAATTACTAAGAGCTTCAGTAATTGATCGTTATGAAAGCATCCCTTTCAAAAAAGGATTTGGCACTATCATAGCGGAGCGAGTAGTTGACCTTGTTATACTCTTCACTTTTCTCCTTGTTGCACTGGGACTGCAATATGATCTGATTGCTGATTACTTAAACCTTAAAGATTTGAACTTTTTTTATGCTTTATTAAGTCTAATCCTTTTAATTATAATACTCATTGTATTAAGAACTTTTTTTCGATATTCTACCCACCCCATTACAGTTATAATAAAACAATTCTTTAATGGATTATTGGAGGGAATGGTTTCAATAAAATATATGAAAAACAAAGTCCTTTTTGTTGCTCATACCATTTTTATTTGGTCAATGTATGTATTGATGTTTTGGATCATTAAATTTTCCATTCCTGAAACAGTTAATTTGGGAATTAACGCAATGATTGCTGCTTTTGTAGTTGGAGGATTCTCTATTTCTGCAACTAATGGCGGTGTGGGAATCTATCCTTACACCGTTTCAATGGTGTTGATTGCTTTTGGGGTATCCAAAGAATCTAGCTTAGCTTTTGGTTGGATTGTTTGGACATGCCAGACCCTTATGGTAGTTACTTTTGGTGCCATAGCATTTTTTGCTTTACCTTTGGTTAATCGCCAAAAATAAAGCTCATTTTTTTCTAATGTATTTATGAGTAAAGTCAAAACCTCCTTCTTTTGTCAAAGCTGTGGTTCGCAACATACACAATGGCAAGGCCAGTGTAACTCATGTAAAAAATGGAATACGCTTACAGAAGAGGTTGTGAATAAGCCCGATAAAAAAAATTGGAGCCTTAACAATAAAGTCATTACAATTTCAAAGCCTCAAAAAATAAATCAGATTGAACTTTCCTCGGAATCAAGAATAAAAACTTCAGATGCTGAATTGAACCGAGTTTTGGGTGGTGGAATAATTCCTGGAGCACTCATGCTTTTGGGGGGAGAACCTGGTATTGGCAAATCAACACTGCTATTACAAATTGCTATGACCATGAATTTTAAGGTCCTTTATGTCTCAGGAGAAGAAAGCCAGCGTCAAATCAAAATCCGTTCTAACCGAATGGATATCAACTCAGATCAATGCTATATACTTAGCGAAACAAAAACTCAAAATATATTCTCACAAATTGAAATCTTAGCTCCTGAATTAGTAATTATTGATTCTGTACAAACTTTACATACAGATTTCATTGATACTAGCCCAGGGAGCGTGTCTCAGATTAAAGAAAGCACACTAGAATTTATAAAGTTTGCCAAGGAGACACACGTCCCTGTTTTTTTAGTGGGACACATCACCAAAGATGGTCAAATCGCAGGACCAAAAATATTGGAACATATGGTAGATGTAGTTTTGCATTTTGAGGGAGACCGGAATCATATCTACCGTATCTTAAGAACCCAAAAAAATCGCTTTGGGCCGACTTCAGAGATTGGGATTTATGAAATGCAATCAAAAGGTTTGAGGGCGGTTAGTAACCCAAGTGAACTTCTGATTTCGGAAAAAGATGGAAATATGAGTGGACATGCAATTGCTGCAACCATTGAAGGTATTCGTCCTTTAATGATTGAAATCCAAGCCTTAGTTAGTACTGCTGTCTATGGCACTCCTCAAAGAACTACCTCAGGTTATAATACTAAGAGGCTCAATATGCTTTTGGCAGTTTTGGAAAAAAGGGCAGGTTTTGCATTGGGTACCAAAGACGTATTTATCAATATTACAGGTGGCATAACTGTCGCTGATCCAGCCATTGATTTAGCGGTAATCGCTGCTATATTGTCTAGTTATCACGACATTGATCTTTCAGAAAATTTTTGTTTTGCGGCTGAGGTGGGACTATCTGGAGAGATCAGGCCTGTACCGAAAATAGAACAACGCATTCATGAAGCGTCAAAACTGGGATTCGAAACCATTGTTATTTCTAAATTTGCTAAAATTGAAAAACAAAATAAATACATTAAAGTATTGGCCGTTTCAAAAATTGAGGCTTTAATAAAAAAGCTTTTTTGTTAATATTTAAAACCTTTTCCATTATAAAATGTAAATTTATTTGATTAAAAATCAATGCCATGGATAAAGTAATCAAGGATTTTCTGGCTGAGGTTAGCAAAAGAAATCAAAATGAGCCTGAATTTATGCAGGCAGTTACTGAAGTTGCCGAAACAGTTATCCCGCATATAGTTAAAAACAATGTTTACTACGGTCAAAATATTTTGATGCGCATGGTAGAACCAGAGAGAGTGGTTTCCTTCAGAGTTGCTTGGATAGATGATCAAGAGGAAATTCAGGTAAATAGAGGTTACAGAATAGAGATGAATTCTGCGATTGGACCCTATAAAGGAGGTCTGCGTTTTCACCCCAGTGTAAACTTAAGTGTCCTAAAGTTTTTGGCTTTTGAGCAAATCTTTAAAAACAGCTTAACAACACTTCCTATGGGGGGGGGGAAAGGTGGTTCAGATTTTGACCCTAAAAATAGAAGTGATACAGAAGTAATGCGTTTTTGCCAAAGTTTTATGACTGAATTATTTCGTCACATAGGCCCAAATCGGGATATCCCCGCTGGAGATATCGGTGTTGGAAGTAGAGAAATTGGTTATATGTTTGGACAATACAAGCGGTTGAAAAACGAATTTACAGGGGTTTTGACTGGAAAGGGTATTTCTTGGGGAGGTTCACTTATCCGTCCCGAAGCAACTGGCTATGGCGTGGTTTATTTTGTTCAAAAAATGATGGAACACAATGGGGCAGGTATAAAGGGAAAAAAAGTAGTGATCTCTGGTAGTGGAAATGTAGCCCAATATGCCGCTGAAAAGACCATTCAATTGGGGGGAAAAGTTTTGACTTTGTCAGATTCTTCAGGATATATTTACGACTCCGAAGGCATAAATGAAGAAAAATTAGCCCACTTAATGGAGCTTAAAAATATAAAAAGAGCCCGCATCAGCGCCTATGTTGAAAAGTATCCCAAGGCGAAATTCTTTGCAAGTAAAACCCCTTGGGAAATAGCTTGTGAGGTAGCCATACCCTGTGCTACCCAAAATGAATTAAATGATAAAGATGCCACATTATTAATAAAAAATGGATGTATTTGTGTTGGTGAGGGGGCCAATATGCCCTCTACACCAGGGGCAATAAATCAATTCATCAATCACAAAATATTGTATGCTCCTGGTAAAGCCTCCAACGCGGGGGGAGTTGCTGTCTCAGGATTGGAAATGGCACAAAATTCTTTAAGATACAATTGGTCCCGTAATGAAGTAGATGCCAAATTACAATCTATCATGGGCGAAATTCACCAGTCTTGTTTGGATTTTGGCAAAGAAGAGAGCTTCGTCAACTACGTAAAAGGAGCCAATATTGCTGGTTTTGTAAAAGTAGCTGATGCCATGCTTGCTCAAGGGGTGGTTTAAATCTGCTTAATACATGTTGATTAAAACCAATGCAATTGTTTTGAGTACTTTAAAGTATGGTGATTCCAGCCTAATTGCTAGATGTTATTGCAAAGAACTGGGATTAAAATCTTTTATGCTCAAAAGCATACTGTCTTCCAAAAAAGGTCAACTAAAAAAATCCCTGTTTCAACCCCTTAATATAATTACCCTCATTACAAAGATTAAAAACGAAAATAAAGACGGGCTTCATTTTATAAAGGAAGCCAGAATTTGTTTTCCTCTGATCGAAATTCCATCAGACATTAAAAAAAACACAGTAGCCCTTTTTTTGTCTGAGGTAATGAGTCGAGTAATTACTGAAGAAGGGGCTCCAAATCAAATACTATATCATTTTATAGAAAAAAAAATTATTTTTTTGGAGCAAAAAGTGTTTTCTCCCCTTTTCCACTTAAAGTTTATGACGGATCTCAGTCATCATCTCGGCTTTTATCCCAACCAATCCAATTTAAAAGAGGAATATTTTGACCTGGAAAGCGGCTGTTTTTGTAGTTCATCTTGCTCTAAATATGTTATTGGAGGTGACTTGGTAATGACATTAAAAAAAATCCTTGGCGCTAATTTTGAGGATTTAAATCATTTAAAGATCCACAATTCACTGAGATCTAGGGTATTGAACGTGTTGGTAGATTATTTTAATTTACATTTACATGGTATTGGAAAAATAAAATCACTAGACATACTTCATGAAATCTTTCGTTAAGAATTGTTTTCTCTTCCTGACCACTTACTTTACTTTCCTAACTAGTATTTGCGGGCAAGAAATTTGGATTGAAGACCTTGTAACAGGCGAGCCACTAGAAAATGTAATGATTTTTTCAGAAAACAGAAATAATAGCCTACTTACCAATACCCTAGGAAAAGCTGTACTTGATGACTTTTCACACCAAGGACAAATCAAATTTAGCCTCTTGGGATATCAACCCTTAAGCATTTCATTTCTAGAAATTTTGCAAGGCAAAAAAGTAATCCCATTAACACCTGAAGATGAAGTTTTAGAGGAAGTGATTCT
>CAJWAY010000019.1 GCA_913020685.1 uncultured Flavobacteriaceae bacterium | reverse complement strand
CTATCTTCACGAATAATATTGACAGTTCAAAAGGAAGCAATCTACTGATGAATTACATCAATCCAGGCCCCATAAAGGCAGCTATAACCGCAGTAGGCGCATACGTTCCTGAAGAGAAACTTACAAATGCTGATCTAGAGCAGATTGTAGATACTAGCGACGAGTGGATTGTTGCAAGAACTGGAATTAGGGAAAGAAGAATACTTAAGGACCCAAACAAAGGAACTTCTTATATGGCCATTATGGCTGCCCAAGAAATCCTAAATAAAAGTAATTTAGATCCTTTAGAAATTGATGCAGTTATCGTTGCTACAATAACACCTGACATGAATGTTGCTGCCACTGCAGCATATGTCGCATCAGAAATAGGAGCGACAAATGCCTTTGCTTACGATCTTCAAGCTGCTTGTTCTGGTTTTCTTTATGGAATGTCTAATGCTTCCAATATGATCGCTTGTGGCCGTTATAAAAAGGTATTACTCATTGGATCAGATAAAATGTCTTCTATAATAGATTACTCCGACAGAGCAACCTGTATTATTTTTGGGGATGGTGCTGGTGGAGCATTGTTTGAACCGAGTGATTCCGGATATGGATGGGAGGATGAGTATTTGAGGTCTGATGGCAGTGGGAGAATGTTTCTAAATATAAAAGGAGGAGGATCATTATTTCCTACCTCAGAGAAAACGCTCGAAGACGGAATGCACAACTTGTATCAAGATGGAAAGACTGTATTTAA
Source organism: uncultured Flavobacteriaceae bacterium (assembly GCA_913020685.1). Classification (GTDB taxonomy): domain Bacteria; phylum Bacteroidota; class Bacteroidia; order Flavobacteriales; family Flavobacteriaceae; genus UBA8316. Next base: position 15,742 of record CAJWAY010000019.1, on the reverse strand, counting down.
GTATGCCGTTTCAGAAATGAGCAATGCTGTGCAGCAAATAATAGAACGTAATGAAATTGACCGAGAGAAAATCTCTTACTTGGTTCCGCATCAGGCAAATAAAAGAATCATTGATGCAATTGCCAATCGTATTGGTCTACCTTTTGATAAGATAATGACAAATATTGAATATTTTGGAAATACAACAGCGGCGACACTGCCACTGTTATTAAAAGATTACGAATCAAAATTAAGCCCTGGGAATAGGTTAGTTTTCACTGCTTTTGGTGGAGGTTTTACATGGGGAGCAGCATATTTAACATGGGCTTATTAAAAATTTTAATCATTTGAATTATGGAAATAAAGGAAATTCAAAATTTAATCAAATTTGTAGCAAAATCTGGAGCTCATGAGGTGAAACTTGAAACAGATGATTTTAAGATTACCATCAAAACAAATTCGGATGCTCCGGTTGCTGAAACATCAACCACATTACAAACTTTACCCGGTGTGGTGGTACAGGCATCTCAACCAACTGTTTTACCAACAGAAGTAGAAGCACCCGAAAAATTAGAGAGCCAGCCTGATAAAATTGAGACCGATAATTTAATTACCATAAAATCTCCTATGATTGGAACTTTTTATAGAAAGCCCTCTCCTGATAAAGATGTTTTTATAGATGTTGGAGATACTTTCAAAGAAGGAGATGTGTTGTGTGTAGTTGAAGCAATGAAATTGTTCAACGAGATTGAATCCGAAGTCAGTGGTAAAATTGTAAAAATACTGGTTGATGATTCTTCACCTGTAGAATTTGATCAACCACTCTTTTTAGTTGAACCGGCTTAAATTTCCTAGCAATGTTTAAAAAGATTTTAATTGCTAATCGTGGTGAGATTGCTATGCGATTAATCAGGACTTGTAGAGAGATGGGGATTAAAACTGTAGCAGTATACTCTACAGCAGATCAGGAAAGCCTTCACGTTCGTTTTGCTGATGAAGCTGTCTGTATTGGCCCTCCATCCAGCTCAGATTCCTATCTAAAAATGGCCAATATAATGGCAGCTGCAGAAATTTGTAATGCCGATGCTATCCACCCAGGTTATGGGTTTTTATCTGAAAATGCCAAATTTTCAAAAATTTGTAAAGAACATGGGATCAAATTCATTGGTGCATCAGAAGAGATGATAGAAAAAATGGGTGACAAAGCCACTGCAAAAGCTACAATGAAAGCGGCAGGGGTTCCGACAATACCTGGATCCGAAGGCATATTGGAATCATTTGATCAAGCCAAAAAAATTGCAAAAAAAACGGGTTATCCAGTTATGCTAAAAGCTACTGCCGGTGGAGGAGGAAAAGGTATGCGAGCAGTTTGGAAAGAAAAAGATTTACATAAAGCCTGGGAAAGTGCACGTCAAGAGGCCTCCGCCTCTTTTGGAAATGATGGAATGTACATGGAAAAACTTATTGAAGAACCACGCCATATCGAAATTCAGATTGTGGGAGATTCAAAAGGTAAGGCTTGTCACTTATCCGAGCGAGATTGTTCTGTACAAAGGAGACATCAAAAATTGACTGAGGAAACACCCTCCCCGTTTATGACACCTGAGTTAAGGAAGAATATGGGAGCTGCAGCAGTAAAAGCTGCTGAGTATATCAAATATGAAGGTGCGGGTACTGTTGAGTTTTTAGTGGATAAGCATCGGAACTTCTACTTTATGGAAATGAACACGCGTATTCAGGTAGAGCACCCTATTACGGAGCAGGTCATCAACTTTGATCTCATAAGAGAACAGATTTTGGTCGCTGCTGGAGTTGAAATATCAGGCGAAAATTACCTCCCCAGAATGCACTCAATAGAGTGTAGAATAAATGCTGAGGATCCCTTTAATGATTTTAGACCAAGTCCAGGAAAAATTTCAACCCTTCACTTTCCTGGAGGTCATGGGGTAAGAATGGATACCCACGTTTATGGCGGGTACATCATACCCCCCCATTATGATTCTATGATTGCCAAGCTCATAACTACTGCCCAAACAAGAGATGAGGCTATAAATAAGATGAGGCGTGCACTGGATGAATTTGTAATTGAAGGAATTAAAACTACCATCCCATTTCACCGTAAATTGATGGATCATCCAGATTATATTTCCGGAAATTATACTACCAAATTCATGGAGACTTTTTCGATGGAGGATTAAGAGTCTTTTCTCGTGAGAAAAATTCCCATGGATTTTCTGCTCAATTCGACTGTTAAGTTAAATTTTGTTCCATTATAAATGATTTTAGCTATCTTCCAATTCAATCGAATCGGGGTGCAATTATATCATTAATTAATCTTTCAATTTTTAAATAAATAGAAAAACTAATGTCTAAAATCTAAATATTTTTTGCCAATTTCTATATTGAAAGTCTATAAACAAGGCAATATTAAATAAAATTTTCTTGGAGCAAATACTCCGCGATTTGAATGGCATTAGTTGCTGCTCCTTTTCGAAGGTTATCGGCCACTACCCATAGGTTAATTGTTTTGTCTTGAGACTCATCTTTTCTGATTCTTCCAACGAAAACTTCATTCTTGCCAGCGGCATAAATTGGCATAGGATAAGTATTCGTATCTGGATTGTCTTGCACAACTATACCTGGACTATCACTTAAAAGCTTTCGTATCTCTTCAAGATCAAAATCTTTTTTTAATTCAACATTTATAGATTCACTGTGCCCGCCTACCACGGGTATTCTTATTGCAGTGGCTGTGACTTTAATGGAGTAATCGTCAAGAATCTTGTGGGTTTCATTTATCAATTTCATTTCCTCCTTTGTGTAGCCGTTATCCAAAAAAATATCACAGTGGGGGATTGCATTACGATGAATTGGGTATGTGTAAGCCATCTCCCCTTTTTTCTCCCTGTACTCGTTTTCTAATTGTTGAACTGCTTTGACTCCTGTGCCCGTAACCGATTGATAAGTTGATACTACGATGCGTTCTATTCCATAATATTCTTTTAGAGGGGCTAATGCTAACAACATTTGAATGGTAGAGCAGTTTGGATTGGCAATTATTTTATCTGAGGAGTTCAATTGGCCTGCATTGATTTCAGGAATAATCAATTTTTTGGAGGGGTCCATTCTCCAAGCAGAGGAATTGTCAATTACAAAAGTACCTGCCTCAGCAAACTTTGGGGCCCATTCCAAAGATGTCGACCCACCTGCAGAAAACAAGGCGATATCTGGACGCAAGGAAACTGCAGTTTTCAGACTTATAACCTGGAGGGAATTACTGCCTAATACAATTTTTTTTCCCACAGACCTCTTTGAAGCGACGAGAATCAATTCTGTAAAAGGGAAATTTCTCTCCGACAAGACCTGAAGCATAACCTCCCCAACCATTCCTGTTGCTCCTACAATTGCTAATTTCATGTATTAAATTTTTGGCAAAAATAAGCTTTATGATTTTGAAAACAACTTCAATTGGTTTTTTATTAAAATCTAAACAAACTGTTTAATTTATAACAGCAACTATCGATTTAAGTTTTAAGGACTCTTGGAATTCGATTTCCTAAAGAGGAAAGCAACTCATAGGAAATGGTTCCAGCATTTTCTGCCAACTCATCTGCTCTGATTCCAGACCCAATCATTACCACTTCACTTTCTTCATCACACGGAATCTTCCCAATGTCCACCATTACCATGTCCATACAAACATTACCTATTACATTGGCCTTTTTTCCGTTAACCAAAACCCAGCCTTTACCATGACCATATTGCCTCGAGTAACCGTCGGCATGTCCAATAGGTAATACAGCAATACGAGTATCTTTTTTAGCCCTCCAACCACAATTATATCCTACAGTTTCACCCGACTTTACCTTATGAATTTGGGTAATTTTTGTCTTAAGCTGTGCAATTGGGTTTAAGGTCTTATTCCATTTTGGATGATTGGCAAAGCCATACAATCCTATACCAATTCTTACCCAATCCAAATGAAATTCAGGGTAATTGAATACTCCAGAGGTATTGAGTAGGTGATATTCAGGTTTGTGTTTTAAAGCTCGATTATGCTTTTGCATTATTTGGTGGAACAGAGAAATTTGATTTTCAGTATCCTCATTCGGTTTTGGAACTTCTGTTTGTGCTAGATGACTATATATAGTTTTTAATTTAAATGAAGAATCTTTCAATTGTTCCAAGACCCAGTCAGTCTCCTCTGGATGAAAGCCGATACGATTCAAACCAGTATTGTATTTAATGTGAATTGGATAGTCTGACTGTTTTTCTTCTACAAGAGCTTCTTTAAATTTTACCCAACTTAATTTGCTGTATAATACAGGTTCAAGATCATTATGGATAAGGGGCCTAAAATTTTGAACTTGAGGGTAAAACACCAGGAGGGGGATCTTAATCCCTAATTTTCGCAACTGAACACCCTCTTCAGTATAGGCAACTGCCAAGGCCTCTATTCCCATTTCAACAAGCCTTTCAGCAATGGGCCCAGAGACTCCCCCATAGGCATTGGCTTTTATGACCCCTATCATTTTCGAATGAGGGTTCAACCTTTTCCTTAGAGAATGGTAGTTTTTCTCTAACTTGTTTAAATCAATCTGAAGTATGGTCAAGATTTTTTCTATTATTTTTCTTTACTTTCTTTAGTTCTCGCCCAGTGGAGGCCTTAAAAAATGCAGCCCTGCTAAGAGGCTCATAATGATTTTTTTCACCCAACAGAACTAAACCCTCTTGATCTGACTTTCTATGGCTGTATAGCGCCAAATTTCCTGTTTCAGAACAAATAGCGCGGACCTTGGTAACATACTCGGCCGTTGCCATTAGTGCCGGCATGGGGCCAAAAGGATTTCCTTGATAATCCATATCTAGTCCCGCAATAATTACTCTAATACCGCGGTTTGCCAAATTATTGCAAACTTCAACAATCTCGTCATCAAAAAACTGGGCCTCATCAATCCCTATAACTTGGCAATCATTAGCTAAAATGAGGATGTTAACTGCGGCACTTACGCATGTCGATGGAATCTGCTTTGAATCATGTGACGTTATCATTTGATCATCATATCGGTTGTCAATTGCCGGTTTGAAAACTTCAATTTTTTTATTTGCAAATTGTGCACGTTTTAGTCGACGAATTAATTCCTCTGTTTTTCCAGAAAACATTGATCCACAGATCACTTCGATCCATCCAAATTGTTCTTTATGGTTTGAGGGATTTTCTAAAAACATTTTGTAATTTACAGTCAGACAAAGGTATTAAAAACTAAACTTTGCTATAGCATAATTTATGCCCAATAAAATCCATCACAAACTCAAACAATTGGCGAAAGAAATTCTGGAGATGGATGAACCTTATAATTATCAAAAGGTTTATGAAGCTACATTATTGCTTTATGAACGCTTGATTTTAATTAAAAATGCTGAAGATTTTAACAAGGATTTTTGTGAAGATTTTGAAACTAATTTTGATCAGACTGAAGAGTTTTTCAAAACTCAACTGAGTTCTGAAACTACTCAATTAAAATATAATAACCGAGAGGAAATACCCTCCATTATAGACGATACTACTGAGGAAATCGTCAAAGAAGTCCCCGAAACAAAAACATCTATACCCGACTTATTTCAAGAAAAAAGCGAGGAATTATCGTTTGAGCGTAAAGAAGTAGAAACCGGAAATCAAAAGGGAGTACAAAAAAGTTTAAATGATAAATTTTCAAAAGGACTGAAGGTAGATTTGAACGATAGATTAGCATTTATCAAGCATTTATTTGATCAAAACAATAGAGACTATCAGCGAGCTATCTCTCAAATAGCCACTTTTCAGTCATGGGAGCATGCCCAAAAATTCATTCTTGAAATAATCAAGCCTGATTACAATTATTGGGAAGGCAAAGAGCAATATGAAATTCGTTTTTTAAAAATTGTGGAGAATAATTTTCAGTAGAATTCTTTTTATATTAAAGACCAAAAAGAATGGGGGAGCTTTTTTTAGTACCAACACCTATAGGAAATTTGGGAGACATTACCCACAGGGCAGTGGCCAAACTAAAACATGTGGATATGATCTTGGCAGAAGACACACGAACCAGTCGTAAACTGCTAAATCATTATCACATTACCACTGCCATGAGAGCCTTCCATATGAACAATGAGCACAGAAAATTTCAGGAGATTTGCTCAAAATTGACTTCTGGAATGCAAATAGCACTTATATCTGATGCCGGTACTCCCGGTATTTCTGACCCTGGCTTTCTTTTGGTTCGCGAGGCATTATCCCTAAATATAAAAGTAACCTGTTTGCCTGGGCCAACTGCCATGATTCCCGCCTTGGTACAAAGTGGCTTGCCTTCTGATCGTTTTGTTTTCGAAGGGTTTTTACCTACTAAAAAAGGAAGAAACAAACGCCTAGAAGAACTTTCTGATGAAAACCGAACCCTTATTTTTTACGAATCACCACACAAGTTGCTAAAGACTCTGAACCAGTTTTGCGATATTTTTGGGCCTGACCGTGCTGTTTCAATTTCTAGAGAGTTGTCAAAAATGTTTGAAGAAACATTTAGAGGGACAATTAACCATGCTTTAAATCACTTTAAGGCACATCCTCCCAGAGGTGAATTTGTTATTTGTGTTGATGGGTATAAAAAGAAGTAACTAAGATGAACTGGAGTCCCAAACCCATTCCTGATGAGGACAAAGCTAAGCAGCTTCAACAACAAATTGGAGTTCCCTTCGAGATTGCTTGTATCATGATTCAAAGGGGTATCGAAGATTATGATGCCGCTAAATCCTTTTTTAGACCGGAGCTTTCAGACCTCCACAATCCGTTTTTAATGTTAGGAATGAAAAAAGCTGTAGATCGAATTTTTCAAGCTATCGATAAAGGTGAAAAAATAATGGTTTATGGAGATTATGATGTAGATGGTACCACTGCCGTAGCCTTAGTATACTCTTTTTTAAAACAAAATCATCCCTACTGTACTTATTATATCCCCGACCGTCATGAAGAGGGTTATGGCATATCCACAAAAGGGATTGAAAAGGCCAAGACAGAAAACGTAAGTTTGATAATAGCTATGGATTGTGGGATTAAAGCCATGGATAAAGTTTCCTATGCCCACAGTTTAAGTATAGATTTTATCATCTGCGATCATCATTTACCCAGTGATGAACTACCGAAAGCTACTGCTATTTTAGATCCTAAGCAAGCTACCTGTCCCTATCCTTTTAAAGATTTATGTGGTTGTGGTATAGGTTTTAAACTCATCCATGCTCTGACAAAAGAACGTGGTGGTGATTTAGAGGAAATCGTTCCATTTTTGGATTTGGTTGCTATGGCTATCGCTGCTGACGTTGTTCCCATGATAGGAGAGAATAGAATACTTACCCATTTTGGAATTCTTCAGATCCAAGAAAACCCAAGACTTGGGATACGTTTTTTCGTTAATGAACTCAAAAGAAAAATAAACGTTTCTGATTTGGTTTTTGTCCTTGCACCAAGAATTAATGGAGCAGGAAGAATCAAACATGGCAGCCATGCGGTTGCTTTACTTTTGTCAGAAAACGAGGAGGAGGCCATGTCTCGCGCTAGGGCCATAGAATTATTCAATAGTGAGCGGAAAGAATTGGACCAAAAAATCACTTCCCAAGCCATGGATCAGATCAAAGACAATCATGAAGAGGAATTTTACTCAACTGTTGTTTTCCAACCCGATTGGCATAAAGGGGTGGTGGGTATTGTAGCCTCCCGATTAATTGAAACCCATTACCGCCCTACAGTAGTTTTCGCTGCTTCAGGAGATTATTACACTGGTTCGGTTCGTTCGGTCAAGGGATTAGATGTCTATCGTATTTTAGAGGGCTGCCAAGAGCACATTGTTCAATTTGGGGGGCATCGATATGCTGCTGGTTTAACTATTAAACCTGAGGATTACCTAGCTTTTAAAAAAGCATTTGAATTGGCTGTAGCAGAAAACATAAAACCCGAGCAACGTATTCCCTCAACGGACTATGACCTAGAAATTACTTTAGACAAAATCACACCAAAATTTTATCGAATTCTAGCCCAAATGTCTCCCTTTGGTCCTGGTAATATGCGACCAGTGTTTATGACTAAAAACTGCCTTGATGGAGGAGCAACCAGAGCCGTAGGTCAGGATCAAAGTCATTTAAAACTTGATGTTACAGATACTTCAAAAGTAAAGTTTTCTGGAATTGGCTTCGGTATGGCAAACCATATCAGTAAAATCAAAAGCAGAGATCGCTTTCAGATTTTATTCACGCTAGAAGAGAACGAATTCAGAGGGGTGAAGAGCGTGCAGCTCAAACTCAAAGACCTGAGGTTCTCAAATTAACTTCTGAATTTTTTGTAGTGTTCGATCAATTGGTGAGTTGAGGGGTCATGGTGATCAATCTTTTTACTGTCGAAATCTTTTAGGATATTGTTGGCCAATTGCTTACCCAATTCTACACCCCATTGGTCATAGCTGTAGATATTCCAAATGATTCCCTGAACAAAGATTCTGTGCTCGTATAGTGCGATGAGCGAACCCAAGTTGGCAGGTGTGAGCTGTTCAATAAAGAGGGTGTTGGAGGGGCGGTTCCCTTCAAAAATTTTAAATGGAAGTATTGCTTCGATTTCCTCATGAGATTTACCTTGCAAGGTCAATTCCTCTCTTAATATTTCAGCAGATTTACCTTGCATCAGCGCTTGAGTCTGAGCGAAAAAATTGGAAATCAATTTGTCGTGATGATCGTTATCCTGGTTAAGGGGTTTGGCAAAGCCAATAAAGTCAGCAGGAATCATCTTGGTACCTTGATGCATCAACTGGAAGAATGCATGTTGTGCGTTCGTTCCAGACGCACCCCAGATAATATTTCCAGTTTGATAATCTACTGGATTACCATTTTGATCGACTCCTTTTCCATTGCTTTCCATGATAGCCTGTTGAAGATAGGAAGGAAGGTTTTTAAGGTATTGTGAATATGGAATGATGGCCTCTGTTTCTACTCCCCAAAAGTTATTATACCATATGGTAATCAAAGCCAAAATAACGGGCATATTTTCCTTAAAATCAGCAGTGCGAAAATGTTCATCCATTTTACCCGCTCCCTGGAGTAAATCTTCAAAATTCTTTGGACCTATAGCTAAACAAATAGAGAGTCCACCAGTGCTCCATAAAGAAAAGCGCCCTCCAATCCATTCATTCATTGGGAGGATATTTTCTGATGCAATACCAAATTCGATTACTTTTTCCAAGCTGTTAGAAACAGCGACAAAATGATTGCTGATGGCTGATACTGGGGCGTGCGATAAAAACCACTTTTTAATGGTATTGGCGTTACTTAGGGTTTCTTGGGTTGTGAATGTTTTTGATACAATTACAAAAAGTGTCTTTTCAGGATCAATCTTTTTGATTTCTTCTTCCACATGATCGCCTTCAACATTAGAAACAAAAGTTACCTGAAGGTGATTGTTGTAGAACTTAAGTGCCTCCGTTACCATGGCGGGTCCCAGATCCGAACCACCAATTCCAATATTTACTATATGTGTAATTTCCTTTCCTGTGTATCCTTTCCATTTTCCTGAGATTACACCATCGGCAAAATCATACATTTGTTTTTTGACTTCTTCTATTTTTGGGGTAATGTTTTGCCCATCGACCATTATGGTACGTGGGTTGAGTTGCCTTAATGCGGTATGGAGAACGGCTCTTTTCTCTGTTTCGTTGATCTTTTTTCCCTCAAAATAGTCACTAATGGCCTGATTGAGCCCAGATTCTTCAGCTAAAGCTAAAAGAAGGTCCAAGGTTTCTTGATCAAGCAGATTTTTTGAGTAATCCACATAAAAAGATTCCCACTGAAGAGAAAGTTTTTTGACGCGATCAGAATCTTCTGAGAAGTAGTCAGTGATTTTTTTTTGAGCGTTTTTTCCAAAATTCGACTCCAGTAATTTCCATGATTTCAGGGATAATGGGTTATGCTTATTGAGTATCACTATTTGATTGAGCTAAAGCTGAATTAATGTATGTTGATTTCGAATTAAAAGATATGCAATCGAGTTGAGTCTTCAAATTGACAATGTCATTTAAGTAAGTAGTTTTTAGCTTGTTGGAAATGGGCTTGGCTTCGGGAAGTGTTTGTTTAAATGGGTCTACTTGTCTACCGTTTTTCCAAAATCGATAGCACACATGTGGTCCAGATGTATATCCAGTCATACCAACCGATCCGATTACCTGTCCTTGCTCAACCCATTCACCAACTCTTACTTTTCGGTTTTTCATGTGGAGGTATTGGGTGCTATAGGTATTGTTGTGTTTGATTGTAACATAGTTTCCATTACCTCTAGTATAGGATGATTTGACTACTATACCCTTGGCAGTGGACAATATAGGGGTTCCAACGCTCGCGGCAAAATCTGTACCGCGATGCGGTTTGATGCGATTACCATAATAGGCAATTCTCCGCTTGAGATTGTAACGTGAGGTAACAGGTCCAAACTTTACAGGTGCTTTTAGGAATGCTCTTCTCAAGTTTTTGGCATTTTCGTCGAAATATTCTACTATTCCTTTAAGAGAATCGGGCTGAAACTCGAAAGCATAAAATTCTTTTCCGGCATGTTCGAAAATAGCTGCTTTAATTCGTTGAATCCCAATTGATATAGTATCATCGACAAACTTTTCAGTATAAATAACTTTGAATCGATCTCCTTTATGAAGCCTGTAGAAATCGATATTCCAAGCGTAAACATCTGCAAGATAATATGTCAATTGGTCATTTAGTCCACTATTCATCATTGTCTCATAAAGTGAGTTTTTGATCAGACCATTTCCTTCTTTTGTAACGATTTTGATTGGTTTAACCACTTTTTTGCCATAAATACTATCACGTAGTTGAATAACTGTATAATTATCAACCTTGGGCTCGTAAATAAAGGCTTTGGGGGTTAAGACGCTGTCTTTTGAAAATAATAGAGTGTAATAATTCCCGACAACCAATCGTTTTACGTTTACTTTATTTTTGACAACTTTTAGGACTTTATATACCTCGGGATAGTCAATGTTATTTTCTTCAAGAATAGAGCCAAAAGTATCTCCATTTTTGATTTTCTTCTTTACGATTCTATATTGATCTAGGTCAAAGCCATATTTAATATTTTTGGGTTTTAATTCTAGTTTGGCAATTGATGACTGGACCAATGGAGATGATTTTTTGATCTCACAGGAGGGAAACAAAGTTAAGATTGCTAAAAAAACTGTTATGACAAAAACCTTATTCAAACTATTATGAATATTTTTTGTTTCTAACAAATTTATTACTTTGGGTCTTCATTCACAAGGTGTTAGAAAAAAGTTATACAATGAGTAATAAACAATAAGAAAGTCTAATTAAATTTTATTTTGAAGGGAGCAGCTAAGTTTTTAAACTTTTCCAGATCCACTTTAATGGATCCGATAGCCAGATCAGCTTGCAATCGAATGGGAATTTTATTACCGTCGTCCGTGATCCAAAGGGTTACGCTCTCCTTCTCCCTAAAAACTCTTCCTGACTGAACATAAGGCCTGAACTTCATGCATTGGATCTTTCCGAATTTCGTGTTAAGTAATTCATTTCCCAAAAACTTCATTTTAAAAATATAATTTTCTTTATCAAAAAACATATTGATGCTAAAGGATTCATTTAGCTTCAATTTATCGCTTGGATAGAATGCTCTGAGGTAATAAAAGGCAGATATGAGATCTTGAGTACTATCGGTAATTTTGAAAGTTTCCTGTTTATTATATTTCAGATCATTGACATGTGCTAGATTTTGTTCATGATCAAAATTGATCTCTAAATTTTTTGTGTAGCCCCCTTCATAGATATCGCGGATAAACCAGTATGGGATAACCTTTTTATTATCAAAATATGTATCATAGTGATCTTCTACCTTAAAAAACCAACGAAGAAGACCTGTTGTTGTACCATATCCTTTGGCATGCAAAACAGGCCTGCCATTGAGTGTATCATTTGATAGTTCTAATGTAGCATAGCTGGCATTAAAAAAACCATAGTGAATTCTAAATTCGAACCATTCCCCTGCCCTAAAAGGAAGATTTACCTCAGAAGTTGGTTCTTCTGTTATTGATTGAGTAAATCCAAATAGGCTTATGTTAGAAACCAAAAGAAGTAACGGTATTTTCCTAATGGACATGTTGGTAAAATTAAGTAATTGAATGTAAAACCATTATGATGAAGCCCTCAAATCAATAAAAAATTAGAGTTCCTGGAGTTTTTGAAAAATTTTGACTCCTTTTACGCTACCGAGTAGGCCTAAGATTTCCTCTTTTGAAGCAGCTTTAATTCTCTTAAACGATTTAAACTTTTTGAGTAATCTTTCTTTTGTTTTGGGTCCTATGCCCTCTATCTGGTCCAATGGAGATATTAGTGCATTTTTACTACGTATGTTACGGTGAAGTTTCAACCCAAAGCGGTGCGCCTCGTTTCTTAATTGTTGAATCACCTTTAAAGTCTCTGATTTTTTGTCCAAATACATTGGAATACTGTCTCCAGGATAATAGATTTCCTCCAACCTTTTGGCGATACCAATGATTGCAATTTGTTCCCTGAGCCCAAGACGATCCAGACTTTTTACAGCCGAGGAAAGTTGTCCCTTTCCTCCATCAATCACAATTAGTTGAGGAAGCGAGTGTCCTTCTTCGGAGAGTCGTTTATAACGGCGGTGGACGACTTCTTCCATGGAGGCGAAATCATCGGGTCCCTCTACTGTTTTGATTTTAAAATGCCGGTAATCCTTTTTGAAAGGTTTGCCATTTCTAAAAACTACACATGCGGCAGTGGGGTTGGTTCCTTGTATGTTGGAATTGTCAAAACATTCAATGTGAGTGGGTTCTTCTTTGAGATGCAGATCTGTTTTCAACTGATTCATTAGTCTTTTAATATGTCTTTCTGGATTTACTATTTTCATTTGTTTAAAACGTTCCATTCTAAAAAACTTAGCATTTCTTTGGGAAAGGTCAATAAGTTTTTTTTTCTCACCAAGTTTGGGAATCGTTACTTTGATTTTGGGCCCCAAGCCCACTTCAAAAGGGAGGTATAACTCTTTCGATTGAGAATTGAATCGTTGTCGAAGCTCAACAATTGCAATAGGTAAAATTTCAGCTTCGGTCTCTTCCAGTTTTTTTTTGATTTCCAACGTATGTGAGCGGATGATGGAACCAAATGCAACCTGAAAAAAATTGACATAGGCATAGCTTTCGTCCGAAATAATAGAAAATACATCCACATTGGTAATTTTGGAGTTGACTACGGTGGACTTTGACTGATAATTTTTTAAGGAATCTAATTTAAGTTTAATAGTATTTGCCTCTTCGAATTCCAGATTATTAGCGTGTTTTTTCATCAGGATTTGAAGCTTATCAATCGATGTTTTAAAATTTCCATTAATCAAATGTCTTATTGAAGTTTTATTATCTTCAAAAAGTTTATTGACTTTGTTTATATCATTCTCTTTAGTTAAATGATTTAATTCGTGGTTAAGAAATGGATAAACATCTTTAATTAGTTCAATGAGAGTATAAACTGTTTTTACATTTGGGTATGGGCCGAAGTACTCTGAACCGTCTCGAATTAATTTACGAGTACTCACGACTTGAGGAAAAGGATTCTTTTTTATGCAAATCCAAGGATAGGTTTTGTCATCTTTTAAAAGAATATTGTATCGAGGGCGATATTTTTTGATCAGATTGTTTTCCAGTAACAAGGCATCAACCTCCGTGGGAACGACAATATGCTCCATACGGTGAATTTTCTTCACAAGAATTCGAGTTTTGACGTTGTCATGAACTTTGCTAAAATAGGAGGTCACCCTACGCTTCAAGTTTTTGGCTTTACCAATATAGATAACCGTATTATTTTTATCAATGTACTGATATACACCTGGACTAGTAGGGAGTGTTTTATATTGAATGGTTATTGGCGGTTGTTCCATTGAACGAAGTTACGTTTTTATCCAAGCAATAGAAAAATGACTTTTAGTAATTGGCGCGAACAAATATGCTTAATTTTAAGGCAAAATTTAATGTATTTGAATACAAAGGCGGCTTTAAGAAAAGAATACCGAAAGCTTAGAGATCACTTGAAAGAAGATCAAATTGCTGATTGGAGTATTGATATTTCCAATCGTTGTTTGACAATTGATCTTTGGGGATATTCCTTGTACCATCTTTTTATGACATCTGAAAAAAATAAGGAGGTCGATACCTCTTATCTACTTTCAATTCTTCAAGGAAAAGACAAGCAGCCTGTTGTTCCCAAAATGGTTGATGACAAAGGGTTGGAACATTTTTTGCTCACGGACCTAATCACTTTAAAATTGAATCGCTTTGGAGTTCCAGAACCGCTCTCTGGGATTGTCATAAATCCCCAACAAATTGAGGTAGTTTTTGTTCCCTTATTGATTTTTGACCACCAGGGTCACCGCGTAGGATATGGTAAAGGCTATTACGATCGTTTTTTGGGAGAATGTAACAGAGATACGCTTAAAGTGGGATTATCTTTTTTCGATCCTATATCCAAAATTGAGGATATTGATACCAATGATATTGCTTTGGATTATGCTGTTACTCCCAGAGAAACTTATACTTTCTGACTAGAACTCTTCTTGACCTCTTGCCCAAAAATCGTTTTGTTAAATACAATTAAAATTCCAGCCCCTATACTGATAGCTGTATCAGCAATATTAAAGACATATTGAAAAAAAGTGTAGTGTTCACCTCCTACCCAGGGCATCCAATCAGGCCAATTCCAGCTTACAAGAGGAAATTGTAACATATCCACTACATGGCCTTGAAAGATGGGAGCATAACCTCCTCCTTCCGGAAAGAGTGTGGCCACCTGCCCATAACTGTGGGAGAAGATTATTCCATAAAATACCGAGTCGATAATGTTCCCTAAAGCACCGGCAAAAATCAAACAAAGTGCCAAACGAAAAAGATTAGCTGACTGCGTATGGATGTTACCCCACAACCAATAACCAATCCCTACGATGGCTACCAAACGAAAGATAGTTAAAACTAATTTGGCAGTTTTTTCAGAAAAAAAGGGGAAAATATCATTAAGTTTGGCCCCCATAGCCATTCCTTTGTTTTCGACAAAGAGGAGTTTAAAAAATCCCCAGTCGACAATTGCACCATTTCCATTGAGTGTAAGCGGATAATTTAACTTGATGAAAAGCTTTGATGCTTGATCCATTAATAGCACTATCAATATGATAACTATTGCTGTTTGCAGATTGATATTGGAGACCTTAAATTTCAAACGCTATTTTTGCATGTTTTTGGCCTCAATACTTAAGGTAGCATGAGGAACAAGTAAGAGCCTCTTTTTATTAATCAATTTTCCTGTTACACGACAAATACCATAGGTCTTATTTTCAATACGGATCATTGCATTCTTTAAATCACGAATGAACTTTTCCTGACGTATGGCCAATTGCGTATTGGCTTCCTTGGACATGGTTTCTGAACCTTCCTCAAAGGCTTTAAAAGTAGGTGAGGTGTCATCAGTACCATTGTTCCCGTCATTCATGTATGCACTTCTCAATAGTTCTAAATCTTCTTGGGCTTTTTCGATCTTCTCTTCAATCAATTTTCTGAAATTATCTAACTCTTGGTCTGAATACCGAGCTTTTTTTTCTTTAGCCATTTTAAATCTTTTTAATGGTTATTTGTGTTTTAATATTGTCAAAAACAACTTGGACACCATC
>CAJWAY010000018.1 GCA_913020685.1 uncultured Flavobacteriaceae bacterium | reverse complement strand
GGTCAGTCCCCAAAGTCCATTCAAGGAAAAAAATACATTGATGGAAAACCACCATAGATTGGCCATGGTCCAATTGGCCATTGAGGATAAATCAAATCTCAAAGCCTGTACTGAAGAATTCGATTTACCTTCACCCAATTATACCATTAACACCCTCGTTCATCTAAAAAAAAAATATCCACAATATCAATTTACCCTACTTTTAGGTCAAGACAATATAATGCATTTCGACCGCTGGAAAGCGTACCGCCAAATCTTAGAACAGTTTCAGCTCTATGTTTATCCCAGGACCCATCCCAACAAAATACCGGCATTACTTTTAAATCATTCTAATATTATTTATTTTAAAGCTTCATTATTAAATGTCTCAGCCACTGAGATTCGAAATGCCCTTGAGAATAAAAAATTATTGGCTGATTTACTTCCTCAAAAAATTCAAGATTACATTAGAAAATTTAATCTTTATCAATAAATAACCCTTTTATATGAAACCTGTAAAGTCAAGCAAGATATTTTTTTACACATCCTCTTATGAATGGGAAGCGTTAGAACCAAAGATCAAATGAAAAATCATAGGCTATAACGATCAACTGGTGTTGGTTCAGGTTCATTTTGAAAAAGGGGGGAATTGGTCCTGAACACCAGCATCAAAACTCACATTCAACCCTTGTCGGATCCAGGGTTTTTGGAATCACGATCGATGGCGTTAATCAAAAACTGGAAAAGGGAGATTCTTTCTATGTCCCCCCCAATACCCTCCACGGTTTGGTATTTTTGGAGGAAGGGGAATTCATCGATTCCTTTAGCCCCGATAGAGATGATTTTATTGGTTAAAAATCACTGAATATTTCCCTGTTCTATAATAAGGTTTAACGCCTTAGTAATTTTTTCCCTGCTCCAATTTTCAATCTCAGGCAAGATGTTTCTGGCCTTACCTTTTAGTTGGGCTACTTTTTGAATAAATATTTCTTGGGCATCAATATCCTTGGCATCAATCATTTGAGCGAAAGAGGCTTGGGCCAAAAGTTCTGCTGCTTCCGAATGCGGATCACCGATAGAAAGAAGGGGAATCGCTGTAGCGAGGTATTCGAATAGTTTTCCGGAGATCATATCCCTATCAGCCCCTCTAAATACAAAATTGAGTAATAAGTCTCCACTTTTCATAAGCGAAATGGTTTCTTTGTGCGAAAGGTACCCTTTGTAGTCAACCACAATTTTGTTCGCTGTTTCTTTTATTTTTTTAATGATTTTGGGGGCGATATTTCCTGCCAAAGAAAGACGAATTTGGTGTTGGTTTGCCAATGTATTGATCACCCCTATTGTGGAAAGATAATCCTGATTCTCTGTTAATAGTCCGGTATAGACAACATGAAAATCTATAAGTTGAGTCTTGGGGGTCGAAGATATCAATGGAGAGTCATAGCCATTGGGCAATACATGAAAGTTTTGGTAAGGTGCTTTGATTTGGAATTTGCGAACCAAATCCCCCCCCACGGTAGTCAAAATACCATCGGCAGTTTGTAACACTTTTTCCTCCCATTGGGCGTCTATTCTCTTGGCCCAAGCACTACGATATAAGTCCTTATTGTAAAAAATATCGGTCCAAGGGTCGCGAAAATCGGCCCACCATTGGATGCCAAATTGCGCTTTTAGCTGCAAGCCAACCAAATGGGTGGAATGGGGCGGGCCGGTGGTGATCAGCTTTTGAATGCCTTCTTGACGGATGAGCTTTTCCGCTTCTATTTTGGCAAAGGTATTCCAGCCTTTTCGAGCATCGGGAATAAAAAAATTCCCACGGACAAAAGCAGCCATTTTGGAAAACCACCCATTTTTAGAAATTGCACCCTGGGGAATGCCTTTATTAGATGATCCCGTCAAAATTTTTGAATAGATTTTTAGCGGTTCTTTGGTCTCGGTTTTTATTACTTGGATACCTTTTACCTGTTCCAGTAGTTCGAAATCCAGAACGGAATAGGACGCCTGTTTTTCATCTACAGTGATTACAATAGGTTCCCACCCCAACTGCTTCAGGTATTTGGTAAAATACATCCAACGTTGAACGCCCGAACCTCCTGAAGGAGGCCAGTAATAGGTGAAAATCAATACTTTTTTGGAATCTTTCAAAAGTTGGAGTTCTTTCCAAAAGTAACTATTTCTTTTTTTTGTAGAGAGGAACCGAGGAGCAGGCCTCTCCATAAAAAAGACTTTTTACCACGGGTTGAAGTTTGGAAATCAATTGAACATAGGCATCCTGAGGGACAATTTTTTCAGTACACCCTTTAATTATTACAGGTTGGTCTTTGTATAGGGATAAATCCAAAAGTTGAATTTCCTCTGCAAATAGCTGTACCTCTAAATCTTTTAAATTCCCCAGGACTACCTTTCTGGCAAAAGGTTGCAGGTGGGTCGTAACCAATAGGAAAGCCCATGAGGGTAGAATGGCTTCAGTAGAACATTGTATGGCAATGAATTTATCACGGTAGATAGTCCAGTCGTGGGCCTTGAGTTGGGTTCTAAATTCCTTTTCTTTTAGCAGTAGTCCTTGTTCCAACCATTGGGATAAATCAATAGACTGTCTTGATCCGATTTGATATAGTTTTTCAAGATCGAAAGTAATCAAGGCACTTGCTGCCACTCGATTTACAATAGTATCAGCCATTTACAGCATTCCTAATTCCAATTTGGCTTCCTCACTCATCAGTTCTTGAGACCAGGGCGGATCGAAGGTGATCTCCACCTCGGCGTCCTTAACTTCGTCCAATGATTTCACTTTTTCTTCCACTTCACGTGGGAGTGTCTCAGCCACTGGACAGTTGGGAGTCGTCAAGGTCATAAGTATTTTCACATCAGCATCTTCGTTAACAAAAACGTCATAGATCAATCCTAGCTCGTAAATATCCACAGGGATTTCAGGGTCATAGATGGTTTTGAGTACTCCGACAATTTTGTCGCCAAGTTCAGCCGACTCAACAGTTTCTTCTGACATGATTAATTCAATTGAGTTTTAAAGGCAATAGCGTACATTTTTAGCTGTTTGATCATCGAGACCAAACCATTGGCACGGGTAGGAGATAAATGTTCCTTTAGGCCGATTTTATCAATAAATTCAGTCCCTGATTCGAGTATGGCATTAGGGTGTTGATAAGAAAATACCCGTATTAAAATGGCAATGATACCCTTAGTAATAATGGCGTCACTGTCAGCTGTAAATACCAATTTGTCATCTTCCAAATCGGCATGAACCCATACCTTGCTTTGGCATCCCTTAATGATGTAATCATCGGATTTGAATCGTGGGTCGATCAATGGGAGTGATTTTCCTAACTCGATCATGTACTCGTAGCGTTGCATCCAGTCTTCAAACATGGAAAACTCCTCTATAATTTCCTCTTGTGCCACTTCTATAGTTTCCATATCTAAAATTAATAATTTATTGTAACATGTTGATAGCTTTTATGAGGGCTTCAATCATACGGTCAATCTCTTCGAGAGTATTATAAAAAGAAAAAGAAACCCTGACAGTACCGGGTATTTGATAATAATCCATGATGGGCTGGGCACAGTGGTGTCCTGTTCTTACAGCGATACCAAGTTTGTCCAAGATACTCCCAATATCATAGGGGTGAATGCCTTCCACATTGAATGAAATGACTGCTGTTTTTTTGGAGGCAGTACCGTAAATTTTTAGTCCGGGAATTTTACTAAGCTTGTCTGTAGCATATTTCAAGAGTTCCTCCTCATAGGTAGCGATCTGTTTTATTCCAATTGCATTGATATAGTCAAGGGCAGCACCAAAAGCAATCCCTCCGGCAATATTGGGCGTACCAGCTTCGAACTTGTGAGGGAGATCTGCATAAGTGGTTTTCTCAAAAGTTACTTCTGCAATCATTTCACCCCCACCTTGGTAGGGAGGCAAACGCTTGAGGGCAGATTCTTTTCCATAAAGCATGCCAATTCCCGTAGGGCCATATAATTTGTGAGCAGAAGTAACGTAATAATCTACATCCAAAGCCTGAACATCACCCTGGATGTGGGGGGAGGCTTGAGCACCGTCGATCAAAACCTCTGCACCTACAGCATGGGCTTTTCGAATGATTACCTCTATAGGATTGACCGTCCCCAAGGCATTTGAAACATGATTAACAAACACCAATCGAGTTTTATTAGACAGCAGTTTGTCGAATTGATCCATTAGTAAAACCCCATCTTCATTCATAGGTATGACTTTGAGTGCCGCTCCTGTTTTTTCACACAACATTTGCCAGGGAACAATATTGGAATGGTGTTCCAATGATGAGACAATGAGTTCATCTTTCTCTCCTAGCAATTGGGCATATCCATTACTAACTATATTTATTGAATGTGTTGTTCCAGAGGTAAAAATGATTTCATAAGGATGGGCAGCATTCAAATGTTTTTGAATTTTTTGCCTTGCAGCCTCATAAGCATCAGTGGCCTCCTGGCTTAAAGTATGCACACCACGATGGATATTGGCGTTGTAATTTTTGTAATAATCAGCAATGGTATCAATGACTTGGACGGGGGTTTGTGATGTAGCGGCATTGTCAAAATAAACGAGTGGTTTACCGTTTACCTCCCGGGCTAAGATGGGAAAATCTTTACGGATTTTTTGAACATCCATGGGCTATAATTCAAATCCGAGATTGACCCCCAATTTTTGGGCAATCAGTTTGTTGATGCGTTTTTTCAAAATGGGCAGCTCTACACTTTCCAAAACGTTGTTTGCAAAGGCATATGTCATCAATGCCTTTGCTTCTTTTTTGGGAATCCCCCTGGACATAAGGTAGAAGAGTGCTTCTTCATCCAATTGACCCACAGTACAACCATGGGAACATTTGACGTCATCGGCAAAAATTTCCAATTGGGGTTTGGTATTGACTGTGGCTTTATCGTCGAGGAGTATGTTGTTATTTTGCTGGAAAGCATTGGTTTTTTGTGCCGATTGATCGACATGGATTTTACCGTTAAATACGCCTTTTGAGCCTTCAGAAAAGACCCCTTTATAATCTTGGTGGCTTTCGCAGTTGGAGGATATATGATCGACCAAAGTGTAATGATCAACATGTTGGTGATCTTCCAACAAGGTCACACCCTTGAGAGTAGAATTACAATATTGCCCCTTGAGATAAAAGTTCAAATTGTTTCGGATCAATTTTCCTCCCAATGAAAATGTATGCACCCTTACATTGCTATTTGTCTCTTGGGAAATATATGTATTATCAATTAGCGAAGCAGTACTTAAATCATTTTGAATTTTATAATAATCCACTAATGCATCTTTATGGGTATAAATTTCAGTGACAGAGTTTGATACTACATCGTGTTCTTTAAGACTTTGGTGTCGCTCCAGGATTTGAACTTGTGCATTTTGATCGACTACGATCAAATTTCGGGGCTGTAACCACAAAGCTTTTTCCTTACCTGTTGAGAAGTGAATGATCTCAATTGGCTTTTCGGCGACCACACTTTTTGGGATGTGGACATAGGCACCCTCTTGAGTGTAGGAAGTGTTAAGGGCTGTTAGACTGTCCTCTTTGTTAGTGATTTTATTGAAATAAGTATCGATTAAATTTCGATATTTTGCCTTGGATAGTGCAGCAGACATAAGACAAACATCCAAACCGTCGTGAGTAGTATCTGATAAAAAAGGACTGTAAACTCCATCAATAAATACAACTTTGTAAGTATCAATTTCGAATAGAAAATACTTTTTTACTTTTTTGAGTTGAATTGTAGTATCAGCCTTGGGGAAAAGAGCGTAATTCTGACGCAACATTGCATTGAGGGAGGTGTATTTCCAGGCTTCATCTCTCCGTGTGGGAAAGCCTTTTTCTTCAAAGGTTTTTAGGGATTCTAATCGGGTTTGATGAACGGGGTCAGAGAAATCGATCCTTTCCTCAAAAGCCAAATGCGAAGCCAATAGTTTTTCCTTAAACTCCATAAAATTTATGCCATTTCTTTGATCCAGTCATATCCTTTTTCTTCCAATTCTACAGCCAAATCTTTGGTACCTGATTTGACAATCTTGCCATCGAAAAGAACGTGAACAAAATCGGGAATAATGTATTCCAATAACCTTTGGTAATGCGTAATAACAATGATAGCGTTATCGTTGGAGCGCAATTTGTTGACCCCATTGGCTACGATTTTCAGTGCATCAATGTCTAAGCCGGAATCTGTCTCATCGAGGATAGAAAGTTTAGGTTCTAGCATGGCCATTTGGAATATCTCGTTGCGTTTTTTTTCTCCACCAGAAAATCCTTCGTTCAACGAGCGGGAGAGAAAACGAGAATCAATTTCTAAAAGCGAAGATTTTTCCCTTATCTTCTTAAGCATTTCATTAGCAGCCATGTCATCAAAACCTTTAGCTTTTCGGGAAGCATTAATGGCAGCTTTGATAAAATTGGTAACACTTACACCCGGTATTTCTACAGGGTATTGAAAAGATAGAAAGATACCTTTATGGGCACGTTCCTCTGGAGCAAACTCGGATAAATCTTCTCCTTCCAATAGCATTGTTCCTTGACTTATTTCGTAATCCTGATGACCAGCGATAACAGAGGATAAAGTACTTTTGCCTGACCCGTTGGGCCCCATTATAGCGTGGACTTCTCCAGCTTTGACGTCTAAATCGATCCCCTTAAGAATATGTTTGCCTTCTACTTTAGCGTGAAGATTTTCTATGGTTAACATGATTGTTTTTTTATCCTACGGATCCCTCAAGGGAAATTTCTAATAATTTTTGAGCTTCTACTGCAAATTCCATTGGCAGTTTGTTCAATACTTCTTTACTGAAACCATTAACAACTAACGCAATAGCCTTTTCAGGGTCTATACCTCTTTGGTTACAGTAAAAAATTTGGTCCTCTCCAATCTTACTAGTGGTGGCTTCGTGTTCAATTTGGGCGGTTTTGTTTTTGGCCTCAATGTAGGGGAATGTATGGGCTCCACAACGGTTTCCCATCAGAAGGGAGTCACATTGTGAAAAGTTTCTAGCATTGGTGGCCTTGGGGTGTACTTGAACCAATCCACGATAACTGTTTTGGGATTTCCCGGCAGAAATACCCTTGGAGATAATAGTGCTTTTAGTGTTTTTTCCCAAATGAACCATCTTAGTTCCTGTGTCGGCTTGCTGGTAGTTATTGGTGAGAGCTATAGAATAGAACTCCCCTATTGAGTTATCGCCTTTGAGAATACATGAGGGGTATTTCCATGTAACCGCAGAACCTGTTTCCACCTGGGTCCATGATATTTTGGAGTTTTTGTGGCAAATGCCCCTTTTGGTTACAAAGTTGAATACTCCACCTTTTCCATTTTTGTCTCCTGGAAACCAGTTTTGAACGGTGGAGTATTTAATTTCTGCATTGTCCAAAGCTATTAGTTCTACCACTGCAGCATGCAACTGGTTTTCGTCTCGTGAGGGAGCAGTACAGCCTTCCAGATAACTTACATAACTTGATTCATCTGCAATAACAAGCGTCCTTTCGAACTGGCCTGTTCCCGCCTGATTGATTCTGAAATAAGTGGATAATTCCATAGGACAGCGCACCCCCTTGGGAATGTAACAGAAAGATCCGTCGGAAAAAACTGCAGAATTTAGGGAAGCAAAATAGTTGTCCTTAATGGGAATTACAGTACCAATGTATTTTTTTACTAAATCAGGGTGTTCTTGAATGGCTTCTGAAATGGAACAGAAAATAATACCTTTTTCGGCCAAGGTATCTTTAAAAGTTGTAGCGACAGAGACAGAGTCCATTACGATGTCCACCGCCACGCCGGCCAGTTTCTTTTGCTCATCAATTGAAATGCCCAATTTATCAAAGGTTTTACGTAACTCGGGATCTACTTCATCCAAACTTTTGTATTGATCTTTTTTCTTAGGAGCCGAATAATAAGATATTGCCTGATAGTCTGGCTTAGAATAATGTACATTGGCCCATTCGGGTTCATCCATTTTTTTCCATGCCTGATAGGCTTTTAAACGCCATTGGGTCATCCATTCGGGCTCTTTCTTTTTTTGAGAGATGCGACGAACAACTTCCTCATTTAAACCCACGGGAAAAGTCTCAGAATCGATATCGGTATAAAACCCGTATTCGTATTCTTTAGTCTCCAGTTCCTTTTTTAGTTCTTCTTCAGTGTAAGCCATATCGCTAATTTGTTATAAGGAAAAGCTTTCCCCACATCCACATGTACGCTCAGCATTGGGATTATTAAAAATAAAGCCTTTACCGTTCAACCCTCCGGAATACTCTAAGGTAGTTCCCAGAAGGTAAAGCAAGCTTTTTTTATCAACCAAAATCTTGACTTGATTGTCTTCGAATAAACGGTCTTGATCTGATTTTGAATTGTCAAAACTCAAATCGTATGACAAGCCAGAACAACCTCCACTTTTCACTCCAACACGAACGAAATCTTGGGTGGGATTGTACCCCTCTTCGCGCATCAACTGCGACACTTTTTCTTGGGCACTGGGCGATACTTTTATCATGTCAGACAAATCTTACTTTATGTAGGTACAAATATAGCGTATTTCCTATTAATAAGAGGCTTTTACTATCATTTCTGACTATGGTTCAATCGACAATTCCTAGCGCCAGTGGGCCACTAGAATGTCACTTTTTCCATTGTTTCGATCATATGGTGGATTTTTACTGAAGGTTTGACCTACCAACATGACACCACCGTCCCTTCGAACCAAAACGTCATAAGCAAAATCTTGCCCCTCTCCGCCCAATATCATGGTTTTCAATTCACTACCGTCATCAGGCAAATACATCAAAAATATATCATTTTCTCCCTTATTACTGTACATATCGCCATCAAGACTTCGGGAGTAACCTGTTATGAATGTTGCCCCCAATGGTCCTTTGGTGATTGACGTGCCTCTGTCAAACTCACTTCCACCGAAATTGTAACTACCGATCAATCTTCCAGATTTATCTATTATGATTTGCCACACATCAGATGACCCTCTAGAATCAATAACATCCAAATCCTCGCTATGGGTATTTCCTATAATTCTATAATTACCGAAAGAGTCTTCAATTACTCTAGAGGCCTCGTCCACCAGACTTCCTCCATATGAATTTTCCCAAATCATATCACCAAAGGGAGAGACCATTACGACCCAAACATCATAACTTCCTTTTGGGTTTTTTATGTCAACATCCCTACTTTCTGAGGTCCCAACGATCAAAAAATTCCCTTCTTGGGTTTGAATGGCATCATAGGATCTGTCATTATTGGTACCTCCAAAATACCTTTGCCATTGAATGTTACCGTTGGCGTCAATTTTATGACACCAGAATTCGCCTACTCCATGGCGTTTGGCTTGGGAGGGTTTACCTGAATTTCCTTCTCCATTGGAAGCGGTTACATCCAAAAACCCGTTGAAAAAATATCCTCCGTCTCTTGTTGGAATAACATTGTAGGCATGGTCATGACCTGAATATCCAAAGGATTTTTTCCAAACCACTGCTCCTGCCGCATCTACCCGGATAATCCAATTATCGTGGTAACCCTTGGTGGGAGGTACATCCCCATCTTGACTGTTACTGTAACCCATAAGGACAAATCCTCCATCCGGGCTTTCTACCAAGGAAAAGCCAAAATCGTCTGCGCTCCCTCCATATGTTTTTTTCCAAGTAATCTCACCCTGCTCATCAATTTTGATCAAGAACAAATCCCAGTCATTACCAATGCGATCACTAAAATCTCCGTCAGTGCTTTTGGTACTGCCCACTATACCATAACCCCCCTCTTGGAGTTCGATGATTTCCCTTGCCACCTCCTCATTGCTTCCGCCAAAAAATTTGACGTCTATTAAAGTGGCCGAGAAATATAATGAGGGTGTGGTTGTATTGGAAACGGGATCGGGTAAACACCCCAAAAAAGATAATATTGTAATAATTAGAAAGATGTTTTTAGACACTTTTAATCTGATTTTTTGATGAGGAAAAGTCCGCTATTGATGTCGCTTATAGCAATTACCCCACTTTCGAAAAAGGGATAGACATTCCAAGCACCGTTGAAAGTAGTGGAATTGTGATCCGGAAAAGTATCAAAAAAACCGATTTCGGTCATTTCTTTATTTTCCAAATCATCGATGGATATTACCCTGATACCAGCTGTATAATTGGCCAGAAAAAACAAGTCACCTTTGACATATCCATTATGATCTATGGCATCAGTAGCGCCAAAATAAGTATGGTGGAGCACAGGGTTATCCAGATCATTAAGATCAAAAATCAATGTTCTGGTTTTCCCGCCGACTAAAGATTCGTCTAGTTCGTCACCTAGAATAAAAAACCTTTGGTCCTTACCAAACCAGCCCTGATGTGTATAATAATTATTTTGATAGTTTATTTCGGAAATGGCTTTTGGATTAGCTTTATCAGTAACATCCACAATTACCAGTTTGCTTTCGTTAGATCCCAGAAAAATTTCTTTACCGCTGTAGTCCTGATCTGGCCCATCATAAATGACCACTTGGGCATCGTGGCTGTATCCTCCTTTACCGTAACCCCCAACAAATCGTATGCTGTTAGGATCGTTAAGGTCAAGGAAATGAACCCCTCCGAAAAATTCATCGTTTCTATTGGTTCCCACTACATAACCATAGCCGCTATCTGGGTTAATCACAATATTGTGGGCCGTAGGTACAGTTTTGAGAACCCTGTCGGCGATAAAGTTTTGTTTGGCTTCTCCCTTCCTCAATCGAGTGAGATCAAATACTTGTACTCCGTGATCAGCTGCCTCGCTGACAATGTAAGCGTGATTGTTATGAACCTTTATGTCTCTCCAGGGACTGGCTTCTGTTTCAGTGGGTAATTTACCAATCAAAATGGGTTTTGTGGGTTCGCTTATATCGACAAATGCTGTCCCATCATCTAGACCCATAAGTACATATTCTTTTTGAGTATCTGGATCAGTCCAGCCCCAAGAGTCGTTACCATTGGTGCTTTCAAAAGAGTAAAGGTCGATATGAGCTAAGAGATCGTAGCCATTACAAGGATTTTTACCGGCATAACCGTCTCTACAAGGGGTTCCAATTTGTTTATTGCCCTGAAGATTGTCCCTACCTTTATTTACTGATCCAATGGGGTCAATAAGTTGATCGACATTGGAGTCTGAATACTTTTGGCAGGAGCTAAGAACTACCGTAAAGTATAATAAAACAGAAACCAACCTTAAATTCATAGGTCAAATTTAGATACGTTTAGTGACATTTGAATCTAAATTTAACAACAAATAACAGTTTGTCCTAAATCTTAGTAGTTTTGGTATATGTTTCAAAATAAAAATACCACACCTCTTTCCGAATTGGGAGAATTTGGTCTAATCGACCATTTGACAAAAAACTTTCCTTTGATTCAGCCCTCCACCCACAAAGGTATCGGTGACGATGCAGCGGTTATGAACTTTACAGAAGGACAAACAGTGGTGACCACAGATATGATGATCGAAGGCATTCATTTTGATCTGTCCTATGTTCCATTAAAGCATTTAGGCTATAAATCTGTTATTGTCAACCTTTCAGATGTGTATGCAATGAATGCACACCCAACTCAAATAACATTCTCTGTCGCAGTATCCAATCGTTTTCCCTTGGAAGCTTTAGAGGAATTGTATGCAGGGATTGAATTGGCTTGTAAAAATTACAAGGTCGATTTGGTAGGGGGAGATACTTCTAGCAGCACCAAAGGACTGATCATTTCGGTTACAGCAATGGGGCAAGCCCAAAAGCAAAAAATCACTTACCGTTCGGGAGCAAAACCAAACGACCTAATCGTGGTGAGTGGAGACTTAGGTGGAGCCTATATGGGACTTCAAGTTTTAGAGCGCGAAAAAGAGGTTTTTAAAGTGAACCCTAACAACCAACCCGATCTGGCGCTCTACTCTTATTGTATTGAAAAACAATTAAAACCGCAAGCAAGAAAGGATATCATAGAGCTTTTGGTGGAATTGGACATTGTTCCCAATGCCATGATGGACATCAGTGATGGGCTTTCTTCAGAAATTTTCCACCTCTGCAAAGCCTCCAAGTTGGGTTGTGCAATATATGAGGAAAAACTTCCTGCCGACCCTCAAACAGCAATTACGACAGAAGAGTTCAAAATCAACAGCAGTACAGCCATACTCAACGGCGGAGAAGATTACGAATTATTGATGGCCATCAAAACCGAGGATTACGTCAAGATCAAAGGGCATACCTTGTTGACCCCTATTGGTCATTTTACGGATCAAAAAGAAGTTTGTAATATGATCACCGGGTTGGGACAATCCATTCCGTTAGAAGCTCAAGGCTGGAGGAGTTTCAACAAAGACTAATCAGCCTAAAGCCACATCCAAGGTCATCATCACAATAAAGCCACCAATAAATCCTAATGTGGCGACATCGGTATAATTGTCTAGCTGAGTTTCAGGTATGACCTCCTCTACGACTACAAAAATCATGGCCCCTGCGGCAAAAGCCAAGGCATAAGGTAAGATAGGAGTGAAAAAAGTCACTGCCACGGCTCCCAAAACTGCAGCTATAGGTTCTACAATGGCGGACAATTGACCGTACCAAAAGCTTTTGTATTTGCTGACCTTTTGTCTTCGTAATGGCATCGAAACTGCAATTCCTTCGGGAAAGTTTTGAATCCCAATTCCCATAGCTAAAGCAACAGCTCCTCCGATGGAAGCTTCGGGAATTCCGGCAGCCACACCTCCAAAAAGAACCCCTACTGCCAAACCCTCGGGAATATTGTGCATGGTAATGGCCAGGACCAATAGCGTAGTTTTATGCCATGGGGTCTTGATCCCCTCAGAGTCTTTGAAGTTAATGTGTATGTGGGGCAAGATTTTATCCAATCCAAAAATGAAAAAGGCTCCCAAACCAAAACCAATGGCAGCAGGAATGACCTTGACAAAGCCCTCACCAGGAGACATTTCAATACCAGGTGCTAACAGACTCCAAAAACTAGCTGCTACCATTACACCCCCTGTAAAACCTAACATTCCGTCTAAAAATCCACGGTGCATGGTTTTAAATAAAAAAACAAAAGAGGCCCCAAATGCTGTCATTAACCAAGTAAATATAGTTGCATAAAATGCTCCTTTGACAGGACTTATATTCGAAAAAAAATCAATGATAACGTCCATTATAGAGGTTTAAATCGCCGACAAATATATATAAAACTAACAAATTCCGCAGACTGTTGTGGGGATTGACTAATTTTGAGGTACAATGACTAAAAATCATTACGATTATATTATTTGTGGAGGGGGAGCTTCGGGCTTGCTTTTGGCATATAGGATATGTAATGACCCATATTTTAAAGATCGATCAGTACTGATGATTGAGAAAGACATCAAAAATACCAACGACCGAACTTGGTGCTTTTGGGAGTCAGGCATGGGAGATTTAGAAGAATTGGTTCATAAAAATTGGGATCAGGCAAATTTTAGTTCTGAAGATTTCAAACTGGACTTTTCGCTTCAACCCTTTTATTATAAGATGATCCGAAGTCTTGATTTTTATCAATCCATGAATAATAAATTATCAAAATTTGATCAACTTACCCAAATTAAAGAAAAGGTCAAATGTATTGAGAATGGTATAGTTACAACTGAAATTAAATCCTATCACGGAGGTATGATTTTTTCAAGCATTTACAATACTAACAGCTTGACCCTACAAAAAAAGTATCCCGTTTTGTTACAACATTTTATTGGTCAAGTGATCCAAACTCAAAAACCATGTTTTGATCCCAATAAAATTGAATTCATGAACTTTAATGTTCCCCAAAAGGGAAATACACGGTTTATGTATGTATTGCCATTTAAACCCAACAAAGCTTTGTTAGAATACACACTTTTTTCTGAAAATGTTTTAGAAAGAAAAGAGTATTCAGATGCCATTGCAGAATTTCTAAATCAAATGCCCACAGGAGGTTTCGAAATTCTGGAGGAAGAGGAAGGTAAAATCCCCATGACATGTTATCGTTTTGATTTGAAAAATAGCTCAAATTTGTTGCATATCGGTACAGCCGGAGGGTGGACCAAACCCAGCACTGGATATACCTTCCAACGCATCAACGAAAAGACTAAAGAATTGGTTGATTTCCTCAAAAAAGGACAACCTCTATCTCAATTTGGTAAAAGAGATCGATTTTGGTTTTATGATTTACTATTTATAGATGTTTTGGCCAAAAATAATGCTCAAGGTGTCGACCTTTTTAAAAGGATGTTTGAAAAGAATTCCCCTGAAGTGATCTTTAGATTTTTGGACGAAAAAAGTTCACTTTGGGATGAATTTCAAATCATGCGATCTTTCAACTTAAAGCAATTTATCAGTGCCCTCTTAAAAAGAATTTTCTAGTAGTTACGGTTAATCAACCAACTTTTAAGGTCACGAAAATGATTTTTTTGATCTTCATTGATGGTTAGTTTCTCCAATTCAATATCTGCCAAATGAGAATGATGTTGAATCAAATCTCGAGTAGCGGTAGGGGCTGCCGTTTCATCAAATAAGGCCTTGACCTTAATGATTTTTTCTTCCTCATCCATTTGGATATTTCCCCCCAAAAGAGATTGCAATATTTTCCTTTGAGATTCACTTGCTGTTTTGAGGGCCAAATGGTAAAGAATGGTTTTTTTTTCCATAAGTATGTCTCCCCCTATTTTTTTTCCAAAGGTATCTTGATCCCCAAAAGTATCTAAATAGTCGTCTTGTAATTGAAAGGCCAAACCCAGTTGGATGCCAAAATAATAAATCGCCTGTTGATCCCGCTCGCTCGCTTTGCCAATTATAGCTCCCATTTTTAGCGCGCACCCAACCAAAACTGCTGTTTTCAGACGGATCATTTCGATGTATTCCTCCTCAGAGGTGTTTGGTCGGGTTTCAAAATCAATATCGTATTGCTGGCCCTCACATACCTCAATGGCAGTTTTACTCAACAAGCGGGTCAGTTGTTGAAATATATCATTTGGATAAGTTTCCAAAAATTGGAAGGCTTTTATTAACATTGCGTCACCAGATAAAATGGCGGTATTGACATCCCATTTTTCATGTACTGTGGTCTTGCCCCTTCGCAATGTCGCTTTGTCCATGATATCGTCATGCATCAAAGTAAAATTGTGGAACACCTCCACTGCCATTGCCGCACCCATGGCCTTTTCAAAAGTAGCACCATAAGCCTCTGCTGCCATCAATGTCATAAAAGGTCGGATACGCTTGCCTCCCAAATCCAATAAATACTCTATTGGTTGGTAAAGGTTTTGAGGAGATTTATCTTGATTAAAATCTTCAAGTGCTGACTCAAATGCTTGTTGATAGACATTGAAAAAATTCATTTAAATTAATTTGATTAAAAATACACAGACAAAATTTAAAGAAAGATAAATAAATATAAACTTTCGAAACTTTTTTTGTTTTTAAAGTTTTCTGTTTTAAGTTTGCCAAAAATTCGATATGGATAAAGAAATTGTTACATCTGCTTCCTATTTGTTCCTCCAATTCGGCTATAAAGCAGTAACAATGGATGATATCGCGGAACATATGCGCATCTCCAAAAAGACAATTTATCACTATTTCGATGATAAAACCTCTTTAGTGAGGTCGTCCGTATTGCATGTTTTTGAGGAAGTAAAAGACAAAATCGTAGCGATTCAATCCTCCATTGACAATCCCATTGAGTCACTTTATGAAATACAAAAAATAGCCGTTCAAATTTTGGGAAATAAGGACAAATCTCCTCAATATCAATTACAGAAATATTATCCTAGCATCTACATAGAAATCAGAAAAAAAGAACTTTCAGCTTTTGGAGAGACTTTTAAAACTAGTCTGAAAAAGGGAATGAAATCTGGTCTTTTTAGAACTTCTATAGACCCAGATTTCATCATGCGGATCTACTTTAATGGATTCAGAGGATTGAGAGATATAGAATTGTTCCCCCCCAAAGATTATGACATCGACCAAATTATCGAGAAATACATAGATTACCACCTTAGGGCAATAGCCACCCCAAAGGGTTTACAATTTCTAGAAGAATACAAAAAAACGATATAACCAGATGAAGATTCATTTATTTTTGTTTCTAACCCTTCTCAATGTTGTGACTTATGCCCAAGAACTACCTGAGTCACTATCTTTAAAAGAAGCCATTGCTCACGGATTAGCCCACAACCGCTCTATCATCAATGCCAATCGGGAAATTCAAAAAGCAAAAAAAGAAAAATGGAAAACCATTGCTACGGGACTGCCACAAATCAGCTCTGAGGTCAATTATCAAAACTTTTTGGAAATGCCGGTTTCACTAGTTCCTGCCGAATTTTTTGGAGGAAATAAGGGAGAATTTAGTGAACTCATATTCGGTACAGAACAAAATATGATCGGGTCATTGAAAATGGAACAACTAATTTTTGATGGATCTTTTTTGGTGGGACTTCAGGCCACCAAAGTATACCTTAACATTTCAGAAAACCTGTTTGAAAAAACAAATTTGGAGGTTAAGAAGTTAATCACCAACCTCTATTCCAATGTCCT
>CAJWAY010000017.1 GCA_913020685.1 uncultured Flavobacteriaceae bacterium | reverse complement strand
ATTAGAAAATTGCCCGGGTGGGGATCGGCATGTACTTTTTTCAAATGATGAATTTGAAACATATAAAAATCCCAAAGGGTTTGACCCAAATGGTGGTTCATTTCCTGATCTTGTTTTTGGGCTGACACATATTCCGAAATGTGTAATCCTTCCATCCAATCCATGGTCAAGATTTTGTCAGATGAATACTCCGGGTAGTAGGCAGGAAACTTAAGATAAGGGATGTGTTTACATTTGTCTGCAATCCATTGGCTTTGTTTTAATTCTAGTTGGTAATCCGTTTCCTCCAATAATTTATTTTCAACTTCATTGAAATATTTGTCAGTATCCTTGCCTTTTAGATTAAACATCCTCAGCGCAATGGGTTTTACGATACTCAAGTCGGAACTGATACTGTCTGCCACCCCAGGATATTGAATTTTCACAGCAAGTTTTTTCCCATCTTTAGTTGCCTGATGTACCTGACCGATACTGGCAGCATTTTTAGATTGGGCAGCAAACGTATCAAAAACTAATTCAGGGTTAGCCCCCAAATATTTTCTTATCATTTTTTTGACCAGAGGCCATGAGAGAGGTGGAACTGAAAACTGTGACAAACTGAATTGGTCTACATAGGCCCTAGGCAGGAGGTTTTTTTCCATGCTCAACATCTGTGCTACTTTTAGAGCACTTCCCTTTAAAGTCTTAAGAGAATTATAAATATCTTTTGCATTTTCCTCATCCAAGCGCTCGCGACTGCCGTCAACCTTAAGCGCTTTTTGACCGTAATATTTTAGGTAGTTTCCACCTAATTTTAGGCCGGTAGTAACTAAGTTACCCGCCCTCGCAATTTTATTAGTTGGAATATAATCCAATGATTTCAAGAGACTGCAAATTTTTCCTTCCACAAAAATTTACCAAAATCCAACAATGCTGACAAAGGGGTATTATCAAAGACATCAAAGGCAGTTTGGACTGATTTTTCAATGGCTTGGTCTGTCTTTTCAAAATCGGCAGAGGTATCTTCAATCCAAAATTTTATCAAAAAGCCCAATTGAATCCAGGCTGCCTCGGAAAATATTTTAGGTGGGTGTTGTAAATAAGAGGGCTTGTCAACATTGCCATCTTCGATTAATTCTGAAGTAAAACCTTTAAATTTTTTTCTCAGTGAGGATAGCTGTCCCATTTTATTCATTATTTTTTCACCTCCCGGAAGCGCAAACAAAATGTAACTCCTATTGAGTAACATAACCTCAAAGAAAGTATAATAAAAAGATAGCAGCTTTTCCTTGGGTTTAGCATTTTCAAAGTTCTCATCCTTTTCCAAAAGTGACATTGCGTTATCGAAAAAAGTTTCCCAAATTGAGGCCTTGACACCATCCAATGAGCCAAAAAACTTATAAAAACTTTTCTCCTCAATTTCTGAAACTTGGCAAAATTTATACACCGATTTTGGATACTGATCATTATCCAAAGTATAATTCATAAATGAGGAAATAATCAATAATTTTTTTTTCTTTTCTTTTTGATTCATATTAATTCTGTAATACACAAATCTACATAATGTTTATCTATTTTTAAAAAAACTTAAACAAAATATTATGTCAATGTGTCATTTTTTTTTTTTTGGTATTTTTTTTGAATATGTACAAAAAAAAACATTAAAATGGTAAATGGTAAAATAAATGTTGCGGTTGAAAATATTTTCCCCCTAATCAAAAAGTTTCTTTATAGCGACCATGAGATTTTTCTCAGAGAGCTAATCTCAAATGCAACCGATGCAACTAGTAAACTAGTACACCTTAGCAGTATTGGTGAAGTCAAGGGTGAAATTGGTGATCCCCTAATCGAGGTTAAAGTTGATAAAAAATCAAAAAAAATCCACATCATCGACCAAGGAGTTGGTATGACCAAAGAGGAGGTTAATAAATATATAAATGAAGTTGCCTTTTCTGGTGCTGAAGAATTTTTGGAAAAATATAAAGACAATGCTAAAGACTCTGGAATAATTGGACACTTTGGTCTTGGTTTCTATTCTGCTTTTATGGTAGCCGAAAAAGTTGAGATCATTACCAAATCGCATCAAAATGCCCCAGCTGCCCATTGGACTTGTGACGGTTCACCAGAATATTCAATTGAAAAGTCAGGAAAAAAGGACCGAGGTACTGAGATCATTCTCCACATTGCAAAGGATTCCAAAGAATTTTTGGAGGAAGCACGAATCCGTGAATTACTCAATAAGTACAATAAATTTATGCCCTATCCAATCAAGTTTGGAACAAAAAAGGAAACTTTGCCTTTGCCTGACGATGCTAAGGAAGATGCTAAACCTAAAACCAAAACAGTAGATAATATCATTAACAACACTAACCCTGCATGGACCAAACCTCCGGCTGACCTTAAAGATGAAAACTACAAATCCTTTTACCGAGAATTGTACCCCATGCAATTTGAAGATCCCCTATTCAACATACACCTAAACGTAGACTACCCATTTAACCTTACTGGTATTCTCTACTTTCCCAAAATTCAAAACGACCTAAACCTCCAAAAAGACAAAATTCAGCTATATCAAAACCAGGTTTTTGTAACAGACAATGTAGAAGGAATTGTTCCCGAATTTTTAACTCTCTTAAGAGGTGTAATTGATTCTCCAGACATCCCGCTCAATGTTTCCCGCAGTTATTTACAAGCTGATGGTGCAGTAAAGAAAATCAGTAATTACATCACCAGAAAGGTGGCAGACAAACTTAATTCTTTATTTAAAAAAGATCGTAAAGGGTTTGAAGAAAAATGGAATGATATAAAAGTAGTGATTGAGTACGGTATGCTGACCGAAGATAAATTTTACGAAAAAGCTGGACAATTTATGTTATACCCCACCACTGATGGAGAGTACTTGACTTATAATGAACTTGAGACCGCAGTAAAAGACAATCAGACTGATAAAGATGGGAAAATGGTGTTCCTCTACGCTTCCAATGTGGAAGAACAGCACCAATATATCGAAACTGCTAAGGAAAAAGGGTATAAAGTACTATTGCTAGATTCACCCATAATCGCTCACCTTATCCAAAAACTTGAAGGTGAAAAGGATAATATTGGATTTGCTCGAGTAGATGGAGATGCTATAGAAAACCTTATTAAAAAAGAAGAAGCTTCAGTTTCCAAAATGTCAGATGAAGAAAAAGAAAGCCTAAAACCTTTAATTGAGGCAGTTATACCCGAAAAAAAATATACCGTTCAACTCGAAGCAATGGATAGCAAGGGACTACCCTTTGTATTAACCCAACCTGAGTTCATGCGTCGCATGAAGGAGATGCAAAATACCGGTGGGGGGATGATGGGTGCTTTCCCCGAAATGTATACTCTATTAGTTAATACCAATCACGAGTTGGTTGGACAAATCCTGAAAACCAAAACCGCCAAAAAACGAGAACGTCTCATACAACAATCACTCGATTTGGCCCGACTTTCCCAAAACTTGTTGAAAGGAGAGGCCCTGACTGCTTTTATCAAACGTTCAGTAGAACTGATCAAATAGTTTGAAAGTTTTTCTGTTCTAACCCCTTGTATCTGTGGATACAAGGGGCTTTTTATATTCAAAATATCCTAAAAATATTTTTACCCTCAGAAAACTAAAAATGTATTGATTCCTGCTATTATTTTATCATTCTACTATCATTCAATACCAATAAAGAAATATTAAAAAATATAAGTTAAAAGAAATATTTTTTAACTATGAATCATTTAAAGTTTATTCATAATACGATATCCAAAATGAATAAAAAATTTATTTTTGAGAGTGTCAAATATCTTTCAATTAGCTCCCGACTGGCAACCCGAACTCCCGGGTGCTAAACTCCGCTATTTTCAAAGATTTTTATCGGTTGATCTTGCAAATTACTATTACAAAAACTTCTTAGAAACCATTCCATGGCAACAAGAGGATGTTAAAGTTTTTGGTAAAGTATATGCCCAACCTCGTCTGACATCACTACACAGTGACTCCCTTAACAGCTATACCTATTCGGGTTTAACCCTCCAACCAAACCCTATGACGAAAACACTTTTTGAACTCTTAAACCTAATCAAGACTGTATGCCAGCATGATTTTAACTGTGTTTTACTCAACTTATACCGAAACGGTTCAGACAGTAACGGTTGGCATGCTGACAATGAGAAGGAACTTGGAAAGTATCCAAAGATCGCCTCATTTAGTTTTGGTGCTTCTCGTTTTTTTCATTTCAAACATCGAAAGATTAAAGAGCAACGTTACAAAATGGAACTCCATCACGGAAGTTTATTATTAATGGAGGGTGAAATGCAAAAATATTGGCTGCATCAAATTCCTAAAACCAAAAGACAATCGGAGCCAAGGATCAATCTTACCTTCCGAAAAATCATTTAAAGATTAAATTGAGCTGTTCCGCAAAACAGATCCCCACTTATCCTAATTAAATTTTGACTATTAGAAAAAACATTTTTAATAATTTACATTAAGGTTGGAATTTGGCAGTCTAATCTTATTCGATCTATTGGATTAAACGTTAATAAATCTATTAAGACATTGATCGTATAAGACTTAATAATTCATACTTAAGTTTCAAAGTAAAATCTGATTTAATTACCTCGATAAAAAAAATCAAGAAGGTTTCTTCAACAAAATATCTATTTTTCTAAAAAAACAAATTCGACTACATTTGTATATATACTTTTACTATTATGTTTAGTAGAATTCTATCCACTCGTGTTTTTTTATGCCTACTGATAATAATTGGTTGTGAAGAAGCCGACAAATCTGATGAAAATACAATGATCCTGAGCGGAACTATAAATGGTTTGAGAAAAGGAACCCTCTATTTACAAAAAATTCAAGATTCCCTTATGGTTAATTTAGACTCAGTGGAAGTTAATGGTAACCCCGACTTCAAATTCAAAACTGAAATTGAAAGTCCTGAGATCTATTATCTCTATTTAAATAAGGAGGATGGTGACAGTCTCAATGACAGAATATTATTTTTTGCAGAAAAAGGGGAAATTACCATTAATACACTTCTGAAAACCTTTGAAAGTAGTGCTAAAGTTACGGGCTCTAAAAATCAGGAATTATTACAAGAATACCGAAAGCTCTCTCGGCAATTCAATAAGAAAAACTTAGATTACCTTGAAGCTTACTTTACAGAGGCTAAAGAGGAAAATAATGACAAAGTATTGGATTCAATTCAAGAGGCCATGGACAATCTATTAAAAAGAAGATATTTGTATGCCCTTAACTTTGCTAGTACGCATGGGGATAATGTTATTGCTCCTTTTATTGCATTAACCGAAGTTTCTGATGCCAATATTATTTTTTTAGATACGATTGCCTCTAAATTGACAGATAAGGTCAAAGCCTCGAAATACGGTAGAAAATTTATTGAATTTATCGACTCTAGAAAGCAGATGAAGCGGTAGAGTAACTATCCCAACTTGGTCAACTCCTTTTGCAGGGCATCGATAGAATTACTCAAATGCTCTTTTAAGGCCTTAAACCCTTCTTTTCCTCCCTGCCTTTTGGTCTGATGAATTTTCTCAATCAAATCGTCAAACAAAGCAATGGATCTATCGATCAATTGCTCAGTTGATTTTAGGTCTGCATCCGGATGGTTCAATTCCCATGCATAAACCTCTTCGATATAACTCCCTATACTATTGTTGATTTCTTTTTTGAATAATCTGATACTTGACATAACGCTTTTATTAAGGTTGGTTAACCACTGTATTTCACAAAATTACGGGGGGTTTCGTAGAGAACTATTTCCAAAGTTTTGTCTTCATCCAAATGTGGAAAAATTTTATTATATATCACTACGGCAATGTTTTCGGCAGAGGGTATCAAGTCTACAAATTCAGGAACCTGTTCATTAAGATTTTTGTGATCAAAAGCATCTTCAACCTCCGATTTAATAATATCTTTGAGGGCTTTCATATCCATAACATAACCAGTCAAAGGGTCTATTGTTCCAGTGACATTGACAACTAACTCATAGTTGTGTCCATGGTAATGAGGATTGGAGCACTTTCCAAAAACTTTTTCATTTTTTGCATCATCCCAGGATTTTACATAAAGCCGATGGGCAGCGTTAAAATGTGCTTTTCTACAAACGGTTACTCTCATAATTTTAATTGGTCTTCTAAGTGTTGACAAAAACGATTAAAAATAATGGCAAACCAAACGGTGTAATCATCGGGACTTTTTTTCAAATCTTCTTTTACAGCATCGATGTGCATCCATTTATAAGCGGCCACCTCTTTAATATTGATCTTAGGATCTTCCTCACTGAAGCCAACCATTACATGGTCGAGCTCGTGCTCTGTTAATCCGTTGTCAAAAGAAGCTTTATAATTAAATGAAAACAATTCTTCGAGAGAAACTGTCATACCCATCTCCTCCATCAATCGACGATTACCGGCCTGAAGATTTGTCTCACCCTCACGTTGGTGGCTGCAGCAAGTGTTGGTCCAAAGGCCCGGAGAGTGGTATTTTCCAAAAGCGCGTTGTTGAAGTAGTAGTTCTCGATTAGAATTCAGAATAAAAATAGAAAACGCACGATGCAATACAGCTTTTTTATGTGCCTCCATTTTTCCCATTGTACCGACTTGCTGATCTTGGAGATCAACCAAAACTACTTTTTCTTCCTCCATTAAATCAAAATTACCTAATATATTAGACAAAACCTATCGACAAATTTTAGTTATGGGATTTAATTAAATATTTTTGCCCAAATTGATCAATATGGAATTCCATCAGGAAATTCAAAGAAGACGGACATTTGGTATTATTTCACAT
The DNA here is from genome assembly GCA_913020685.1 of uncultured Flavobacteriaceae bacterium. Classification (GTDB taxonomy): domain Bacteria; phylum Bacteroidota; class Bacteroidia; order Flavobacteriales; family Flavobacteriaceae; genus UBA8316. Next base: position 10,225 of record CAJWAY010000017.1, on the reverse strand, counting down.
CCCGACGCCGGAAAAACTACCCTGACAGAAAAATTACTACTCTATGGCGGTGCCATACAAGAAGCGGGAGCGGTCAAGTCCAATAAGATCAAAAAAGGAGCGACCAGTGACTTTATGGAAATTGAACGCCAGAGAGGAATTTCGGTGGCCACTTCGGTACTCGCCTTTAACTATAAAAATAAAAAGATCAACATTCTTGACACACCTGGCCACAAGGATTTTGCCGAGGATACTTTTAGGACGCTGACTGCCGTGGATAGTGTGATCGTGGTCATCGATGTTGCCAAGGGTGTGGAAGAGCAAACTGAAAAACTGGTAGAGGTTTGTCGCATGCGTAAAATCCCTATGATCGTTTTTATCAATAAGCTAGATCGAGAGGGAAAAGATGCCTTTGATCTGCTGGATGAAGTCGAAACCAAACTGGGGCTTAGAGTAACTCCCTTGAGTTTTCCCATTGGAATTGGGTACAATTTTAAGGGCATCTATAACCTTTGGGAGCAAAACATTCAAATATTTGAATCGACCGAAAAACAAAAAATTGCAAAAACCATTGCTTATGATAATTTGGAAGACGAAGGTTTGGAGGATGCCATTGGTGATCAATCCATGGCAGAGCTTAAAGAATCTCTCGAATTGGTAGAAGGGGTTTATCCCGCTTTTGATCAAAAGGAATACTTAGAGGGGGATTTACAACCTTTATTTTTCGGTTCGGCTCTCAATAATTTCGGGGTTAAGGAACTGCTGGACTGTTTTATTGAAATTGCCCCCGCACCACTGCCAAAGTCGACTGACAAACGCGTCATCCACCCTGATGAAGCTGACTTTTCTGGTTTTGTCTTTAAGATTCATGCCAATATGGACCCGAAGCACCGTGACCGATTGGCGTTTGTCAAAATTGTATCTGGAACTTTCAAACGAAACACCCCTTACTTTCATGTCAGACACAAAAAGAAACTCAAATTCTCTAGTCCCAACGCATTTTTTGCCGAAAAAAAAGAAGTGGTTGACAAATCGTTCCCAGGAGATATCGTAGGGCTGCATGATACGGGGAATTTTAAGATCGGGGATACCCTTACCTCAGGGGAAGAAATTCAATACAAAGGGATTCCCAGTTTTTCTCCCGAGCATTTTCGCTTTATTAACAATGCCGATCCAATGAAAGCCAAACAACTTGGTAAGGGAATTGATCAACTGATGGACGAAGGGGTCGCCCAACTATTTACCCTCAACCTAAACGGCAGAAAAGTGATTGGTACTGTGGGAGCACTTCAGTTTGAGGTGATCCAATACCGACTTGAACACGAATATACAGCCAAGTGTAGCTTTGAAAACTTTAATATTCACAAGGCATGCTGGGTCAGAACAGAAGACGAGGAAAACAAAAACTACCAGGACTTCCTCAAGGTTAAACAAAAGTTTTTGGCCACTGACAAAAAAGGCCAATTAGTCTTTTTTGCAGATTCAGCCTTTTCACTACAAATGGCCCAACAAAATTATCCCGAAGTTACCTTTGAATTTACCTCAGAATTTGAGTGAAAAACTCCAAATTTTCAATAAGCTATAAGTCTTTAGGCTTCTCCGGTAGGTCCAAAATTTAGTGGAATTGGCGGCGGTTCTTTAGAATCAATCTCTCCATGACTTTCCTCATAACGACTAATGTTGTCAGCCAAAGCACTTTGAAACCTTTTTGCATGCTCCGGAGTCAAAATTATCCTAGACTTTACTTTAGCCTTGGAAGTACCTGGCATTATAGCAACAAAATCGACGACAAATTCCGAAGGCGAGTGGTTGATAATGGCCAAATTGGAATAATCACCTTGAGCGGTGGTCTCATCAACTTCGATATTGATTTGTTGATTTTTTTGCTGTTTAGAATCGCTCATGAACTATAAATTAATTTCTTCTTCCTTATCAATCAATAAGCTGGTATATTCATCCTTTGAACCAACAATAATGTTATCGTAAGCTCTCAAACCAGTTCCTGCTGGGATTTTGTGCCCAACAATAACATTTTCTTTTAGTCCTTCAAGGGAGTCAATTTTTCCATTTACCGCTGCTTCATTTAATACTTTGGTAGTCTCTTGGAAAGAGGCCGCAGATATGAATGATTTGGTCTGAAGGGAAGCTCTAGTGATACCCTGAAGTTCGGGGGTAGCGGTAGCAAAAGCAGCGTCACGTGCTGCTACTGGTGCTTTGTCCTCACGAATTAATAAAGAGTTTTCATCACGCAATTGGCGAGCAGTTATCATTTGTCCCGCTTTTAAATTTTCGGAGGCACCAACTTCCTCTACGATTTTCTTACCGAATAAATTGTCGTTTTCGATGATAAAATCAGACTTATATACCAACTGACCCTCTAAAAATATAGAATCTCCTGGATCCTGGATTTTAACCTTACGCATCATCTGACGAACCACTACCTCAAAATGTTTGTCATTGATCTTTACCCCTTGCAAACGATAAACTTCTTGAACCTCATTGACCAAGTATTGCTGAACTGCCGATGGGCCTTTGATCTTGAGGATGTCTGTTGGTGTAATGGATCCATCTGACAATGGCATTCCTGCTTTTATAAAGTCGTTTTCTTGAACTAAGATCTGATTAGATAACTTGACCAAGTACTTCTTAATGTTACCAAATTTAGACTCCACAATGATCTCCCGATTTCCTCTTTTGATCTTACCAAAAGAAACCACACCGTCAATCTCAGAAACAACTGCTGGATTCGAAGGATTTCGGGCTTCAAATAATTCCGTGACCCTTGGAAGTCCACCAGTAATATCTCCAGATTTGGCAGATTTTCTTGGAATTTTGACCAATATTTTTCCTTCATTAATTTTTTCACCGTCATTAACAATTAAATGCGCTCCAACTGGCAAGTTATAAGAGCGTATGGTCTTTCCTTTGGTATCTTTGATGTGCAAAGTTGGTATCAATTTTTTATTTCTAGATTCAGAAATCACCTTCTCTTGAAACCCTGTTTGCTCATCAATTTCAACCTGGTAAGTAATACCCTGCTCGATATTTTCAAAACTGATATTTCCAGAAAATTCCGAAACTATTACACCGTTAAATGGATCCCATTGACATATGACATCACCTTTTTTAATTTTTACTCCATTTTTAATAGAGATTGACGATCCATATGGGATGTTATGAACATTTAGTATATTTTTGGTTTTAGTATCGATCAATTTCAACTCAGTGGTTCTAGATATAACAATATTGGCTTCATTACCTTCTGCATCTTCACCCTTAACGGTTTTTAAGTCCTCGATCTCAGCAATTCCATCAAACTTAGCTACTAAGCGGTTTTCCTCAGAAATATTTCCAGCTACCCCGCCTACATGGAATGTTCTCAGGGTCAACTGAGTTCCTGGCTCTCCAATAGATTGGGCAGCTACAACACCCACTGCTTCGCCTTTTTGAACCATTTTACCGCTGGAAAGGTTTCGACCATAACACTTTGCACAAATACCTTTGAGTGCCTCACATGTCAGAGGAGATCGAACTTCAATACTGCTGATTGGAGAATTTTCAATGCGTTTTACAATAGATTCAGTAATTTGCTCCCCTGCTTTAACCAGTACTTCGTTTGAATGAGGATCCATAACATCAAGTAAAGAAACACGTCCTAGGATACGCTCGCCTAAAGTTTCAACAATTTCCTCGTTTTTCTTCAAGGGCTCAACTTTAATTCCCCTTAGTGTTCCACAATCTTCAAGGTTGACGATTACATCTTGAGAAACATCAACCAACCTTCTTGTTAAGTAACCAGCATCAGCAGTTTTCAATGCTGTATCTGCCAGTCCTTTTCGTGCACCGTGAGTTGAGATAAAGTACTCCAGAATGGACAATCCTTCTTTAAAATTTGACAGGATGGGATTTTCGATGATCTCTCCACCACCGACATTAGATTTTTTAGGTTTTGCCATCAATCCTCTCATTCCAGTCAACTGACGGATTTGCTCTTTTGATCCTCTAGCTCCTGAATCCAACATCATATATACAGAGTTAAAACCTTGTTGGTCTTCACTGATTCTTTTCATGGCCAACTCAGTCAACTTGGCGTTAGTTGAAGTCCAAACGTCAATAACTTGATTGTAACGTTCGTTGTTAGTGATTAATCCCATGTTGTAGTTTCCGGAGATGCCATCTACTTGGGTGTTAGCGTCCTCGATCATATCGATTTTTTCTTTTGGTATGATAATGTCTCCTAAGCTAAAGGACAATCCTCCCTTGAAAGCAAACCCATAACCCATATTCTTGATTTTATCCAAAAATTCTGCAGTCTCAGGAACACTTGTTACTTTCAAAATTTTACCGATAATCTCTCTCAAATTCTTCTTGGTTAGCACTTCGTTAAAAAATCCTGCATTTTCAGGAACAACCTCATTAAATAATATACGTCCAACGGTAGATTCAATTAATTGATACTCCAACTCACCTTCTTCGTTAAAATCTTTAGTTCTGATTTTAACTACCGCATTTAGATCAACACGCTTTTCGTTGTATGCAATATGAACCTCTTCAACTGAGTAGAAAGTCAAACCTTCACCCTTGACAGGAGCTTTTGGAGTTGATTTTTTGGCTTTTGTCATGTAGTAAAGTCCCAAAACCATGTCCTGTGAAGGAACCGTAATAGGAGAGCCATTAGCTGGATTTAGTATATTGTGAGAGGCCAACATTAAAAGTTGTGCTTCTAGAATGGCTTCTGGCCCTAAGGGTAGATGAACGGCCATTTGATCTCCATCAAAGTCAGCGTTAAAAGCCGTACATACCAATGGGTGTAACTGAATAGCTTTTCCCTCAATCAACTTGGGTTGGAAGGCTTGAATTCCCAAACGATGTAAGGTAGGGGCCCTGTTCAATAATACAGGATGACCCTTTAATACATTTTCTAATATATCCCAAACCACAGGTTCTTTACGATCAATGATTTTTTTGGCAGATTTTACAGTTTTGACAATACCCCTCTCAATCAATTTTCTGATGATAAAAGGCTTGTATAGCTCTGCCGCCATCCCTTTAGGCAATCCACACTCAAAAAGTCTTAATTCGGGTCCCACTACAATCACAGATCGAGCAGAATAATCTACCCTTTTACCCAACAAGTTTTGACGAAAACGCCCTTGTTTCCCTTTTAGGGAATCTGAAAGAGACTTAAGAGGCCGATTGGAATCCGTTTTAACAGCCGAGGATTTTCGGGTATTGTCGAACAATGAATCAACAGATTCCTGAAGCATTCGCTTTTCATTTCTTAAAATTACCTCAGGTGCTTTGATCTCCACCAATCGCTTTAAACGGTTGTTTCTGATGATAACACGTCTGTATAAATCATTCAAATCTGATGTAGCAAAACGACCACCGTCCAGAGGAACCAAAGGTCTCAATTCTGGGGGAATCACAGGTATAACCTTCATGATCATCCATTCCGGAAGATTTTCCCTTTTTTCATTGGCATCTTTGAAAGCCTCTACAACTTGAAGTCTTTTAAGAGCTTCAGTTTTTCTTTGCTTAGAAGTTTCATTATTAGCCTTGTGACGCAATTCGTAGGAAAGTTCCTCAAGATCGATTCTTGACAACAATTCAATCAAACACTCAGCACCCATTTTAGCAATAAACTTTTCTGGATCACTGTCATCGAGAAATTGGTTCTCAGGAGGTAATTGCTCCATTACATTAAGGTACTCCTCTTCGGTTAGGAAATCCATTTTTTGGACTGGTTCTCCCTCATCATTTTTAGTATTACCAGGTTGTATGACTACATAGCGTTCGTAATAGATGATCATGTCCAGTTTCTTGGAAGGAAGACCAAGCAAATATCCTATTTTATTAGGTAAGGATCTAAAATACCATATATGAGCTACAGGGACTACCAAGTTGATATGTCCAACACGGTCACGTCTTACTTTTTTTTCAGTCACTTCGACTCCGCATCGGTCACAAACGATTCCTTTATATCGAATACGTTTGTATTTACCACAGGCACATTCAAAATCTTTGACAGGTCCAAAGATACGCTCACAAAAAAGACCATCACGTTCGGGTTTGTGGGTACGATAGTTAATCGTTTCAGGCTTGAGAACTTCTCCTCTTGAACTTCCTAAGATCACCTCTGGAGAGGACAAGCCTATAGTTATATTATTGAACTTTTTTTGGGTAATGATTTCGTTATTTCTTTGCATAACTCTTTAGCAATATTTTAATTATTCTTCTAATCTAATATCTAATCCTAATCCTTTTAACTCATGCATCAATACGTTGAAAGATTCTGGTAATCCAGGCTCTGGAAGGGTTTCTCCTTTCACAATTGATTCATAGGTTTTGGCACGGCCAATTACATCGTCTGACTTGACGGTTAATATCTCCTGCAAGGTACTGGAGGCACCATAAGCTTCCAGTGCCCAGACCTCCATTTCACCAAATCGTTGACCTCCAAATTGGGCTTTTCCTCCCAAAGGTTGTTGGGTGATCAAGGAGTAGGGTCCGATGGATCTTGAGTGCATTTTATCATCAACCATATGTCCGAGTTTCAACATATAAATCACCCCCACGGTAGCAGGTTGGTCAAAACGTTCTCCTGTTCCCCCGTCGTAAAGATATGTATGACCGTAGAGTGGAATACCTGCGCTATCGGTCAACTCATTAATCTGGTCAATGGTAGCTCCGTCGAAAATTGGTGTGGCATATTTTTGACCCAAATCAAGCCCAGCCCAGCCTAAAACAGTTTCATATATCTGACCTATATTCATTCTCGAAGGAACACCAAGTGGATTCAATACGATATCAACTGGGGTTCCATCCTCCAGAAAAGGCATTTCCTCTTCCCGTACAATTCGCGCAACAATACCTTTATTTCCATGACGTCCCGCCATTTTATCCCCAACCTTTAACTTTCGCTTTTTAGCGATATACACCTTAGCCAATTTTTTCACCCCTGCAGGCAATTCATCTCCGACACTAATGGTGAATTTTTCTCTTCTGAGAGAACCTTGAAGATCATTTTCTTTAATCTTATAATTGTGAATCAAATCTGCAATAAGTTTGTTTGTCTGATCGTTAGTGGTCCATATCCCTCTAGTCAAATGAGTGTAATCTTCTACCGCGGTTAACATTTTGAGGGTATATTTTTTTCCTTTAGGTAGGATTTCCTCACCAAGATCATTTTGCACACCTTGACAAGTCTTTCCATTGACAATGTTAAAGAGCTTTTCTATCAAGATGTCTTTTAATTCCTCAAGTTTGATATCAAACTTATCCTCTAATAATTCGAGTTCCTGCTTATCCTGATTTCTCTTCCTCTTGTCTTTTACCGACCTGGTAAACAATTTTTTATCGATAACTACACCTCTAAGAGATGGCGGTGCTTTGAGTGATGCATCTTTTACATCTCCTGCTTTATCTCCAAAAATTGCTCGCAAAAGCTTCTCCTCAGGAGAAGGATCAGACTCCCCTTTGGGAGTTATTTTTCCAATAAGAATATCTCCCGGATTAACTTCTGCACCGATACGTATCATTCCGTTTTCATCGAGATCTTTAGTAGCTTCCTCACTGATGTTTGGAATGTCATCTGTTAATTCCTCTGTTCCTAGTTTAGTATCTCTAACATCAATTGAATATTCGTCAATATGAATAGAAGTAAATATATCTTGTCGAACTACACGCTCAGATATTACAATGGCGTCTTCAAAATTATATCCTTTCCAAGGCATAAAGGCCACTTTCATATTTCTCCCCAAGGCCAACTCCCCTTTTTGAGTGGCATAGCCCTCAGAGAGTACCTGACCTTTGGCAACTCTATCTCCTTTTTTGACGATTGGTTTGAGATTAATACATGTACCCTGGTTAGTCTTTTTAAATTTGATTAGTTCATATGTCTTGGTATCTCCATCAAAAGTAACGAGATTTTGACTCTCTGTCATATCATATTTTATAGTGATCTTATTTGCATCAACATACTCTACCACCCCATCTCCTTCCGCATTGATCAACACTCTGGAGTCAGAGGCAACTTGTCTTTCCAATCCAGTTCCAACAATGGGAGACTCGGGACGTAAAAGCGGAACAGCTTGACGCATCATATTAGATCCCATTAAAGCCCTGTTGGCATCATCATGCTCCAAGAATGGGATCAAAGAGGCAGAGATAGAGGCAATTTGGTTAGGGGCAACATCCGTATAGTTTATTTCGTTGGGTGTTACAACTGGAAAATCCGCTTGATCCCTAGCAATTACTTTTTCAGAAGTAATTTTTCCTCCATTATCATAGGGGATATTAGCTTGGGCTATTAATTGATTTTCTTCTTCTTCTGCACTAAGATATATGGTGTTATCCAAATCTATCTTTCCATTATTGACCTTACGGTAAGGAGTTTCTATAAATCCAAGATTGTTTACTTTGGCATAGACTCCCAAGGAGGAAATCAATCCAATATTGGGCCCTTCAGGTGTTTCAATAGGACAAAGTCTTCCATAGTGGGTATAATGAACATCACGCACCTCAAATCCAGCGCGCTCTCTGGAAAGACCACCAGGGCCTAAGGCTGATAGTCTTCGTTTGTGAGTAATCTCAGCCAAAGGATTGGTTTGATCCATAAACTGTGATAACTGGTTGGTTCCAAAAAAAGTGTTGATGACCGAGGAGAGAGTTTTCGCATTGATCAAATCAATTGGAGTAAATACTTCATTATCTCTTACATTCATTCGTTCGCGTATTGTTCTGGCCATTCTAGCCAATCCAACTCCAAACTGAGATGAGAGTTGCTCTCCAACAGTTCTTACCCTTCTATTGGAAAGGTGATCAATATCATCGATTTCTGCTTTAGAGTTAATCAACTCGATCAAATACTTAATAATGGTTATTATGTCTACTTTAGTCAAGACCTGCTTGTCCATCTCGACTTCAAGGTTGAGTTTTTTGTTCATTCGGTAACGGCCAACCTCGCCTAGATTGTATCGCTGATCGGAAAAAAAGAGCTTATCAATAATACCACGAGCAGTATCTTCGTCAGGCGGCTCGGCATTTCTCAACTGGCGATAAATATGCTCTACAGCCTCTTTTTCAGAGTTTGTAGGATCTTTTTGCAATGTGTTGTGAATGATAGCAAAATCAGACATATGAGCATCCTCTTTGTGTAATAGTATGGTTTTTACATCTGCTTCCAAAATCATTTCGATATGCTCTTTTTCAAGGAGAGTGTCACGATCTATAATGATTTCATTTCGCTCAATAGAAATCACTTCACCTGTATCCTCATCAACAAAATCTTCATGCCATGTTTTCAAAACACGTGCAGCAAGTTTACGGTCAAGAACTTTCTTCAAACCGGTTTTGGAGACTTTAACCTCTTCAGCTAAATCGAAAATTTGTAGAATATCTTTATCGCTTTCGTAACCAATTGCCCTAAAAAGAGTGGTTACTGGTAATTTTTTCTTTCTATCAATGTAGGCATACATCACACTGTTAATGTCAGTAGCAAATTCAATCCATGAGCCCTTAAACGGAATAACTCTTGCAGAGTAGAGTTTCGTTCCGTTGGCATGGTATGACTGACCGAAAAAGACACCTGGGGAGCGGTGTAATTGGGAAACAACTATGCGCTCTGCTCCATTAATCACAAAAGTTCCACTAGGAGTCATGTAGGGTATAGTACCCAAAAAAACATCTTGGACAATAGTTTCAAAATCTTCGTGTTCGGGATCGGTACAAAAGAGTTTTAGTCTAGCTTTTAGTGGGACAGAATAAGTCAAGCCCCTTTCAATACATTCTTGAATCGAGTAACGAGGTGGATCAACGAAGTAGTCAATAAATTCTAATACAAACTGGTTTCTTGTATCTGTGATCGGAAAATTTTCTTTAAATGTGTTAAATAGTCCTTCTTCAATTCTTTCCTCAGATTTGGTTTCCAACTGGAAAAAATCTTGGAAAGATTTGATTTGAATATCAAGGAAATCTGGGTATTTAGGGGAATCTTTTGCGGCTGCAAAATTGACTCGAGTGGAGGATTGTGTTTTCGACATCTACTTTAATTTATTAATATCCAATAATTGAGTTTAAAACCTAGGGGGCATTATGAAACAGAAAACGGTCTAGACTAATGGATTTGTCCAAAAGTCTAAACCTTATTCCTAGTGAGATAAGAACTATTTGAGTTCGACCTCAGCTCCAGCTTCTTCAAGCGACTTTTTAAGTCCTTCAGCTTCGTCTTTAGAAACTGCTTCCT
>CAJWAY010000016.1 GCA_913020685.1 uncultured Flavobacteriaceae bacterium | reverse complement strand
CGGTTCCAAAGCCCATGTTGCCCGTTGCCGGATCGCCCATAGTGGCCCAATTGGTTAATGAAATAGCCCGAGTTGTTGACCAAGGCATAGATGAGGTAGCCTATATTCTTGGTGATCCTGCTTTTTTTGGCTCTACCATTGAGGAGGAACTTAAACAAGTAGCTAAGAATTTAGGCGCCGAAGCAACAATCTACCGTCAATTGGCCCCTCTTGGGACCGGACATGCAGTAATGTGTGCAGCCGACTCCCTTTCAGGCCCTATTATAGTTGCATATGCCGATACGCTTATTCGTACAGAGCTATCTCTTGATCCTAATGTTGATGGAATGATATGGGTCAAAAAAGTGGAAAATCCTAAAGCATATGGCGTTGTTAAAATGAATGATGACAATCTAATTACCGATTTGGTTGAAAAGCCAGAGGAATTTGTCTCTGATTTGGCAGTTATAGGGATTTATTATTTCAAAGAAGGAGCAACCATTAAGGCCGAATTGGAAAAAACCATTCTTCAGTCAAGAACAGAAGGGGAGGAGTTTCTTTTAAATGAGGGCATATTGGCCATGATAGAAAAAGGAGCTCTCTTTACCCCAGGAACTGTAAAAGAGTGGATGGATTGTGGCAACCCTAAAATTACCCTCCAAACCAATAAAAAAATGTTGGACATACTTGCCGCAGAAGGAAATAAACTGGTTGCTGAGGATGTTATAATAGAGAATAGTAAAATCATTCCCCCCTGTTATATTGGGTCGGGAGTAGTATTAAAAAACAGTACGGTGGGCCCTTATACTGCTATTGGGGAAGGTACCCAAATTGAAAACAGCACCATCGACAATAGTTTGATACAAAAACATTCTCTCATCCAAAATGCTCAGCTCGAAGGAGCGATGATAGGTAATCATGTCAAATTCGATGGGACATTCAGTTTTGTATCCATAGGGGATTATTCAGAATTATCATAGCCATGATAAACAACTACAATCAATCTAATTTTTTTCCTATCCTCTTACTGGGATGGATTTTGATGTTCGCAGCATGTAAATCACCTGCTGTTCCGTCAAGCAGAACTCCAATAAAGGACATTGAAATCAAGGAACTGACTAAGTCCGTTGCCAAAAATCAATTGGATTATAAGAAATTTCGATCGCGGGTAAAAACCACCTATGATAATGGTAAACGCAAACAACAGATCATCATAAATTTGCGATTGGAAAAATCTAAATCTATATGGATGAGCGCAAATATGATTGTTCCCATTGCCAAACTATTGGTAACCTCAGAGCGAGTTTCTTTTTATGAAAAATTTGAAAAAACTTTTTTTGAAGGGGATATTTCTTTTATAAACCAACAATTCGAGACTAGTTTTGAATTTAAAGATTTACAAAATCTTTTGATGGGGCTTCCGCTGATTAATATCACTAGAGGTCGTTTCGAAAGCATTTCGCATCCCAAATATTATATTTTGACTCCTAAATCTGATAAATTACGTTTCCGGCCTACCTTCTTTTTTGACCCTAACAATTTTTTACTCCTTGAACAAAGATTTATGGTCCCAGGGACCCAGCGCTCTTTGACTATCAAATATCTCAACCATCAAAAACTTGAGGGTGAGTTTGTTCCCGGAGAGGTTCAAATTTCACTTTTCGATGGTCTGGCTTTAACTAGAATCAAATTAGAGTATACCCGTGCAGATTTTCCCGAACAACTTAGTATTCCGTTTGAAATTCCAGCTGGTTACCAACCAATAGAAATGTGATGTATCGATTGAGGCAACTTTGTTTGATTTTTTTTCTACTATTGACATCGTTTGGGATGGCACAATTAAATTCCGCAAGACAAAAAACACTAGAGAATCAAAAAAAACGGCTTCAACAAGAGATCAAACAAATCAACACTCTACTTTTTAAAAACACCAAAAAGGAAAAGTCATTACTCTCTCAAGTTGAGGATCTCAATATCAAAATTTCTGTCAGAAGTGATTTGGTGAAGGTCAATAACCAACAGGCTAATCTTTTGACCCAACAAATCAACCTTAACCAAAGAAACATTACTGACCTAAGGAAAGAACTGGAAGCTCTTAAGAAAGACTATGCTGAAATGATTCAAAAATCCTATAAAAGCAAATCTTCCCAAAATCGATTGATGTTTTTGTTTTCTTCCGAGGAATTTTTACAGGCTTATAAGCGGGTCCAATATATGAAGCAGTATGCTAATTTTAGAAAAAAACGCGGAGAAGAGATCGCAGAAAAAACAAGCACTCTTCAGTCACTTAATAAAACTTTATTAAAGCAAAAAGCCTATAAAGAAAATTTGGTAATAGAGAATCGAAAAGTAAAAGAGCAATTACAGCAGGAACGTAAATCACAGCAGAAACTGATCAAGGGACTAAAAAACAAATCACGTTCCTTAGCGGCAGATATTAAGCAAAGGCAGCTCAAAGCGTCAGCAATTGATCGTGAAATTAAACGTTTGATTCTAGTGGCCATTGCTGCTTCTAATAGAGCTGCAGGAAAAAAATCAAATAACGCTTTTGCGCTAACCCCAGAGGCCAAATTATTAGCAGCTAATTTTCTCGCCAACAAGGGTAAACTGCCCTGGCCAGTGAAAAAAGGAATCGTTATTCAACGTTTTGGTACCCAGCCACATCCGGTGGTCAAGACCACCATGATCAAAAGCAATGGAGTAACCATTGCCACTTCTCCTAAATCAGAGGCTCGAGCTGTTTTTGACGGGGAAGTCATGACAATACTGAGCTTTAAGGGTAGTAATCCCACTATACTGATCAAGCACGGTAACTTTATTACTACTTACAAAAATATGGGTAAGGTCTATGTTAAAAAAGGAGATAAAGTTACAGCAAAACAGTACATAGGGGAGATATTTACACATCCAAAAACGGGCAAAACTACCCTCCAATTTAGTGTATTTAATGAATTAAAACCTCAAAACCCAAAGAGTTGGATCTACAGGATGTAGCCTAATTCTCTTCCAAGTACCATGCTTCCTCTTTAAGGGCGAATCGTATGTAATTGTGTAAATTTAAAGCTTCGCGCTTAGAGGTAAACCGTCCGAAGGCTACACGGTGAAGCCCCTCTGGGTTAACTTCCGTGAAAGCAGCATCAAAACCTTCGGCTTGTAATTCTGCCAATTTTTTTTCGGCGTTTTCCATGGACCGATAGGATCCGGCGATCACACTGAAATAAGTTTGTGCCAGGGGATTGTTTTCGATTACCTCAGGGTTAGCATCTAGTGTAAGATTCATTTCTGATAACGTACCCAAGTTAAAAGTTGCTTTTTGAACGTTACTTTTGATTTTCTTTTGTGCCATTTCAGTGGCCTTGGCTTTCTCATCAGCAATATATCTACTACCGAAATAATAAATCGAGCCAAAAAGGGAAATTCCAATTACCCCAATAATAGCATATCTCATGATCGGTGAGCGTTTGTTTTCATTTTCTTCCGGGGTAAACATCAAGTCGTCTTTGTTTTCATTTTCCATAATGGTAAAGGATTTAAATTCTTGTGTATTTGGTGTTGGGGTAAAGATAGGTTTTCTAATAAAACTTTTTAGTCCAAAAGAGTTAAGGTCAAAATTAATTGATCCAAATGGAGAAAAATTAATTTTCTTTTGAGGGTTGAGGCGCATTTCGCCTATACCTGCAAAAGTTAAATGCTGGGTTTGTAGCTTTTGTTTCCATACAATCACCTCTTTTTCAATTTTTCTTAAGGCTTGCTCATAGGAAATATTTTCTTTTTGAGCCATGAATTGAGCTAGTATGCCGTCGTTGCTTTTTAAAAGATGATTAAAACTCACTTCTTTACTTGGAGGAGAAAAAACACCAGTCTTGGGCTGGATTAATAAACTAATTGTACGGGTGAGAAAAGCTCCAAAATTTGGGACCGTAACACACTCGTGTTTATAAAGCAACTCTTTGATATACTGTTGCAACTGCATACTCAAATATAGTAATAATTAGTCCTTTTATTATAACGATAAAAAATGATCTTATTATATTCAAAATGACCAAATTTTCCACTTTACCAATCTGTATAATCATAATTTTATTGTAAAAAGAAGAATTTAAGGAATATGTATAATTTTAAAAAGGAAGTTTTTTGATTGGTCTAAAAGCCTATCTTTCGTCTGACCCTAAGCAAAACATCATCAGCAATTTTACTAGCTTTTACTGCTCCTTTGGCTAAGGCAACTTCTACTTCTTGTGGATGGTCCTGATAGTATGAGTATTTTTCCCGTTCCGTTTTAAATTTCTCCAACACCAATTCAAATAAAGTTTGTTTGGCGTCGCCATATCCAAGTCCACCAGCCAGATATTGCCGTCTCAAATCTTCTTTTTGCACAGCATTTGATAAAAGGGAAAAGATTTTAAAAACAGTACAATTTTCGGGGTCTTTGGGTTCTTCAATCGTTTTACTGTCAGTTTGTATACTCATGATCTGTTTCCGCAGTGCTTTGTCAGGCTGAAAAATATTGATGATGTTATTTTTTGATTTGGACATTTTATTGCCATCAGTACCAATCACAAACTGAGTTTCCTTCTGAATTTGGGCCTTTGGTAAGACAAAAGTTTCTCCCATCTGGTGATTGACTCGTGCGGCTACATCTCGGGTCATTTCTAGATGTTGTAATTGGTCTTTTCCCACAGGGACTAATTCGGCATCATAGATCAAAATATCAGCGGCCATCAACATTGGGTAGGTAAATAATCCAACGTTGACATCTTCTAATTTGTCAGCCTTATCTTTAAAAGAATGAGCGAGTGTTAGTCGTTGGTAGGGGAAAAAGCAACTCAAAAACCAAGCTAGTTCGCTTACTTGACTAACATCGCTCTGACGATAAAAAAAGGTCTTTTCTAGTTCCAGTCCACAAGCTAACCAGGCTGAAGCTGTGGCAAAGGTGTTTTTGGACAACTGTTCCCTATCCTTTATCTGTGTTATCGAGTGGAGATCGGCTATAAACAAAAAAGATTCGTTATTGGGTTTATTCGCCATTTCAATGGCAGGTAGCACAGCCCCAAGTAAATTCCCCAGATGAGGGACGCCTGTAGATTGAACTCCTGTCAAAATTCTTGCCATAAGGGGGGTAAATGATTTACAGCAAAGATATTTTTTTTCGACGGTTGCACAAAGTTTACTCCATTTCCTTATATCTCCATTTCCATAAAATGTATTTTTACTGGAAATGAGGTTTTTGATTGTACTTTGGCGTATTTGGTTTTACCTATTATCCGCCTTACCTGTAATTTTACTTTTCCCAATTTTGGCTATTTTATTGCTATTTCCTAATGGATATAGTCCCTTTTTTTGGATTGCACGTAACATCTGGTCTCGATTTGTATTGTTGGGAACAGGTTTTTGGATTAATAAAAAATTTAAGACTCATCTAGATTTTAAAAAAAGCTATTTGTTGGTGGCAAACCATTCCAGTTATATTGACATTATGTTGATGTTTGCTGCCGCCCCCAAACCCTTTGTGTTTGTTGGAAAAAAAGAGCTGGTTAACATTCCCATTTTTGGTTACCTCTACAAACGGGCTGCCATCATGGTAGATCGCAGCAGTTCTAAAAGCCGTTATGGGGTTTATGATAGGGCTAGAAAGGTTTTGGACAAGGGCTATAGCGTTTGTATTTTCCCTGAAAAGGAATACCTCGACGAAACCGTATTACTCAATCCTTTTAAACCTGGCGCTTTTAAGATTGCTGTAGAACATCAGCTGCCTATTTGTCCCATGGTTTTTTTGGATTGTAAAAGAAAATTTCCTTGGTACACCACTCACGGTTATCCAGGCGAACTTCGTGTAGATATTCACCCTTCCCTTCCTACAGTGGGACTTTCTGAGACCGATATTCCCGAATTACAGCAAAAAACTTTTGATCTCATTTATTCCGAGTTGCAAAATGATCCTAAGCAAATGGCAGTCGACGCCATTGAAGAATGGAAAAAAGCTACTAAAACCCCTTAATACCTCAATCTGTTAATGGGAATCATCGGTTGGTCCATGTCACGCATGGCGTTGATAAGTTTTAGCCCCTCGAAGTTTTTAAGATCTCTAACTTTTAGAAAAGATTGTTTGATGATCCCTTGATTTAAAAGCCTGGCCCTACAGGTACCCGCTAGCAAGGGATCTTTTGGTGTCCACCAATCCTGGCCATCAAAAAAAACAACATTGGAATACGAACTGTCTGTGATCCTCCCTTTTTTTATAATCAAGACTTCATCGCAATCCTCTCTTAGATCAAAGAGTGATTCTAAATTTTCTCGGCGGCTATATTTATGTGAGTAATTTAACTCCTCTGTGTAGACTAACCTTAGGCTTTTGATTTCTTTGATTTTGTAGTGTTCAAAATGAAAATCTCGATGCTTATGGTTGTATCTTATTCGCAGCTTTACTTTACCTTGGTTAAATTTAACAGGTATACTGAGTCCTTCCAATAAATCAAAAGAATTTAAATGTCCGAAGTTTTGCAGATAGGCCTTTTGAAAACGATCTTCATGCCATTGTGTGTTTAGAATAATACCATCTTGGACGCAAAGGGATTCAAACAACGGGTACATAGATCTTTTCTATCAGTTCATTGTATTCGGATTCCAAATCGCTTAGAAAGGTAATGCCGCCACCACTGCGGTAAACCATTTGTTGGTCTTTTTTTTCGAGATAGCGGATATTCACAGCACTGTCGAGGTTTTCTCCATCAAAATATCCAAAGATTCCGGTGTAATATCCTCTAGGACCTTCCTCCACATTTTTAATGATGGAAACAGTTTTGGCTTTTGGTGCCCCGCAAATTGATCCTGCAGGAAGTAAGCCCAGTAAGATCTCAGGCAGTTGAGTTTTCCAGTCGTAGGAGAGTCTACCTTTGATTTCAGAGCTAGTATGATAGATTTCGTTTTTTTGGGTTTGGATCTTGTCGATGTAGCGAAATCGTGTCACAGCAATTTCCCTTGCTATTTTGGATAGGTCGTTTCGGATCAGGTCCACGATGGTATTGTGCTCGTTGATCTCCTTGGGGTTGGTTTGTAGTTTCTTTTTTGCTTCAGGAACTTGGGCATCGATAGTGCCTTTCATGGGGTAGGAGTATATTTGACTGTCTTTAATTTTGACAAAGCACTCAGGAGAATACACCACAAAGTGGTTTTTGTAAAGGAGTTTGTAGGGTGCTTTGGCCAATTGAAAGATGTCTTGCAGATTAAGATCAGTTTCTATGGTTGAGGGGAAGGTTAGGTTGAGCAAAAAGGTATTGCCTCGATAGATTTCTTTTATTACTTTCTTGAAAGCTTTTGTATAAACAGCTTTAGGGATCGGCGCAACTAATAGTGGGACCGGGGAAGGTTTTCGGTCTTGGAGCTGAAAATTACGAAAGCCTTTAATTTCAAATTGAAAGCCCAATTCTTGAGCTTCTTCTACAGGACATATGATGGGCTTTTCCATTTCAAAATCGATAAGGAAAAAAAAAGGCCTTTGAGCAGAGGCCAAGGCAGACATTTTTTCTTTAAAGCTTGATAGTTGCAATGCCTATAATGGGATTGAGGACCTAATTATTCTATTGCTTTGACTGTTTCCATGATCTTGGTTTCAAGTTCTTCCATCAGATCGACGTTATCTTCAAGTAAGGCTTTGACGGCGTCTCGCCCTTGCCCCAGTTTGGAGTCTTGATAGCTAAACCAGGAACCAGATTTTTTGATGATTTCATAATTTACTCCTAGGTCAATGATCTCTCCTATTTTGGAGATCCCTTCTCCATACATAATATCAAATTCGGTAGTTCGGAAAGGTGGCGCAACCTTGTTTTTGACGACCTTTACGCGTGTTTTGTTACCCATAACTTCTGCGTCACCGCTTTTAATCTGGGTAGAACGACGGATGTCTAAACGAACGGAGGCATAAAATTTCAGGGCATTTCCTCCAGTGGTGGTTTCGGGGTTACCAAACATCACACCGATTTTTTCTCGCAGTTGGTTGATGAAGAAAACTGTACAATTAGTTTTACTGATTGAGGCTGTGAGTTTCCTAAGTGCTTGCGACATGAGTCTCGCGTGGAGGCCCATTTTAGAGTCTCCCATTTCACCTTCAATCTCACTTTTGGGGGTGAGGGCAGCCACAGAGTCAACTGCTATAATATCGATCGCGCCAGATCGGATAAGGTTGTCTGCAATTTCTAGGGCTTGTTCGCCATGATCAGGCTGGGAAATGATCAGTTCGCTTAAGTCCACTCCCAGCTTCTTGGCATAGAAACGGTCAAAGGCATGCTCTGCGTCAATAAAGGCTGCAATTCCTCCAACTTTTTGGCATTCGGCAATTGCATGAAGGGTCAGGGTGGTTTTTCCAGACGATTCCGGGCCATAGATTTCGATTACCCGTCCACGAGGATATCCGCCAACACCCAGGGCCAAATCTAACCCTATCGACCCTGAGGAAATGGCTTCTATTTCTTCTATGGCCTCATCGCTCATTTTCATAACTGCACCTTTACCGTAGGTCTTATCAAGCTTATCTAAAGTAAGTTGTAAAGCTTTCTTTTTTGCTTCATTTGCGTCTGCCATAATACTCTTTTTTTAACGAATTTACTATTTCTGATCGTGGGTTACAATAGAGGCTTAAAAGGATTATTAACAATGTAAAAAATTAGCGAATTCAAGCTTTTATTTATCTAAATTAAAATTCCCTTGTATTTTAATAACTTTGTGACTCAACATACAAATGCTTATTTAATGCAGCTGTACAACAAACTAAGTGCTGAAGAACGACGATTTTTGCTTGCTCAAGCTGGTGAAGAAAGGTTGACTTTATCTTTCTATCAGTATTACCATGTCGAAAACCCTCAAATTCTAAGAGACTATTTGTTTCTAAATTGGAATGAAATGAACGTTTTAGGTCGGATCTATGTGGCTAAAGAGGGCATTAACGCCCAGTTGTCGGTACCCGCTCCACGATTCGAAGACTTTAAAAATTTTTTGGATGGAATTAGTTTTTTAAAAGGGATAAGGCTAAATATTGCTGTGGAGCAAGACAATGAATCCTTTTTAAAGCTCACAGTTAAAGTTAGAGAAAAAATTGTTGCAGATGGGTTGAAAGATGGAAGCATCGATGTTACCCAAAAGGGTATACATCTTAATGCTTATGATTTTAATACTCTTTTAGCTCAGCCTGATACTATATGTGTAGACATGCGAAACCATTACGAAAGTGAGATAGGACATTTTAAAGGAGCGTTCACACCTAATGTTGATACATTTAGGGAATCCCTCCCTTTGATAGAACAAGAGCTGGCTCAATACAAAGAGGACAAAAAACTATTAATGTATTGCACGGGTGGAATTCGATGTGAAAAAGCGAGTGCTTACTTTAAACACAAGGGATTTAAAAACGTTTTTCAATTAGATGGAGGGATAATTGAATATTCTCGTCAGGTAAATGAAAAAGGATTAGAAAATAAGTTTATCGGGAAAAACTTTGTTTTTGACGAACGTGGAGGAGAAAGGATCAGTGTACACATAATTGCTAAATGCCACCAATGTGGTTCGCCTTGTGATAGTCATGTCAATTGTGCTAATGAAGCCTGCCATCTCCTGTTTATTCAGTGTGACTCTTGTAAAAAACAAAGAGAAAGTTGTTGCTCTTCCGACTGCCAAGAAACTATTAATCTTCCCATCGAAGAACAAAGGAAGCTGAGAAAGGGCAGATACAATAGTAATAAAATATTTAAAAAAGGGCGTAGTGAAGTATTAAAATTTAAACATTAATTTAGAGTTTTAAAGCTCCCCAATAACTCCAATTAAACTTATCTTTAAAATACTAATATAAAACTATGGGTTGCACTTCATGTGCTAGTAATGGAATCGGGTCACCTCGTGGGTGCAATAGTAATGGAACTTGCGGGACAGATAGTTGCAACAAACTAACAGTTTTTGATTGGTTGGGTAACATGAAAATGCCAAAAGATGTAGCTCCATTTCCACTGGTGGAGGTGCGTTTTAAAAACAGCCGAAAAGAATTTTATTCACTGACTGAAGGCCTCACGGTTCGAGTAGGAGATCCTGTTATAACTCAGGTTGACAATGGTTACGACCTGGGACTGGTAACTTTGACGGGGGAATTGGTTCGCTTTCAGATGAAAAAGAAAAGGGTTAGCCAAAAAATCGACGAGGTTAACAAGATATTGCGTCTAGCAAACCAGGAGGAAATTGACAAATGGCACTCACTTAGAAACAAAGAGCCGCACATCCAAAAAAGGGCCCGCGAATTTGCGTTAGGTTTGGGATTGGAAATGAAACTCTCGGATGTTGAATTTCAAGGGGATGGCAAAAAAGCCACTTTTTACTACACAGCAGAAGGTCGGATTGATTTCCGACAGTTAATTAAGGACATGGCTCATGCCTTTTCCATTCGGATTGAGATGCGTCAAATCGGTTTACGCCAGGAGGCTTCTCGACTTGGAGGTATTGGCTCCTGCGGGCGTGAACTTTGCTGCTCTACATGGCTTACAGATTACCGATCGGTATCAACGGCAGCGGCTCGTTATCAACAATTATCACTAAACCCCCTCAAACTAGCGGGTCAGTGTGGTAAACTCAAATGTTGTTTGAATTATGAATTGGACGCCTATCGTAGTGCACTTAAAATTTTTCCTAAACCTGAAGTCAACCTCCAAACTGAAAAAGGAGTTGCCGTTCTTCAAAAAATGGATATTTTTAAAGAACAGTTATGGTATGCCTATAAGGGCCAATGGATGAATTGGCATATGCTTTCTTTAGAGTCAGTTAATGAGATAATTATCAAAAACAATAATAAAGAAAAAGTACTGAGTCTTGAAGAATACGAGAACGAAACAATTATTTCAAAAGCTGAAAAACTGAACGTAGCATTCGAAAATGTAGTTGGTCAAGACAGTCTAAATCGCTTTGATCGTTCTAAGAAATATAATAATATAATAAGAAAAAAACGCAAGCCTAACAGGCATCAAAATAATGCTTAGCAAATTCTCCACTCTCTCATTATTGACTTTAGGCTTCATTTTTTCTTGTAGTAAGCCCACTTTTTTTATGAATTACAAAGATTTTAATGGCCAGTGGCCTGTATACGAAAAAGTACTTTTTACCCTTGATAAAGGAAGTGAAAACCCAGTCAATTTAATGATTTACATACGCAACAACAAGAATTATCCATATTCCAATTTGTTTTTGATTGCCAAACTCAAAACAGGAGACTCCTTGCTGCTTTGTGATACGCTGGAGTATGCTATGGCTGATGCCCAGGGCCAATGGTTAGGAAAAGGGTTTTTGGAAGTCAAGGAAAGCAAACTCTGGTGGAGAGAAAATTACCAATTACCCGCAGTAGAAAATATTAATGTACAGCTGGAACACGCATTGAGATCTTATAATAGTGAAAAAGGCCTTGATACCTTGGAGGGTATCGTAGGGGTAGGTTTTGCCGTTGAAGAAATACAAGACGATGAGTAAAACTCAAAAGAAAGTATCAAAAACTAAGAAATACAAAAAGTTTATTTGGACTTTTTGGTTACTTTTCTTCACAGGATTTTTGGCTGTAGGGGGTGTTTTTGGCATTGCTGCTCTAGGCTATTTGGGCCCCATGCCACCACTCGAGCAATTGGAGAACCCAAAAACCAATTTGGCCACACAGATCATTTCATTCGATGGTAAGGTATTGGGAAAATTTTACTTTAAGGATAACCGTACACCGATCACTTTTGATGAATTACCACAAAATATTGTGAAAGCATTAATTGCCACTGAGGATGAGCGGTATTATGACCATGCAGGGATTGATTGGCGGGGAACACTTAGGGCCATATTTTATATGGGTAAAAAAGGGGGCGCAAGTACCATTACTCAGCAATTGGCTCGACAGCTTTTTGTAGGGGTACGATCTAAAAGTAAAAAAGAGGCATTGGTTCAGAAGATTAAAGAATGGGTTCTTTCAGTCCAGCTCGAGAGAAGATACACTAAAAACGAAATTATTGCCATGTACCTCAATATCTATGACTTTGGATATAATGCCGATGGGGTTCGATCAGCAGCTAAAATATTTTTCGATACCGCTCCGCAGTCCTTAAAAATTGAAGAGTCCGCCACCCTTGTAGGAATGCTCAAAAACTCTTCTTTATACAACCCTGTAAGGCGACCCGAAATGGTCAAAATACGCCGGAATGTAGTTTTTCAGCAAATGCTCAGAAATAAACTAATCACTTCTGAAGAAATGGATTCCCTCTCTGTTCTTCCGCTCGAAATTGACTTTACACCTGAGTCCCATCGGGAAGGTTTGGCAACTTATTTTCGTGCCTATCTACAAGAGTTTATGAAAAAATGGATTCGGGAAAATCCAAAAGCTGATGGGAGTAACTTCAACATATACCGCGATGGTCTAAAAATCTATACCACCATTGACTCTAGGCTTCAAGCTCTGGGTGAAAATGCTGTTTCTGAGCACATGAAAAATTTACAAAAAGAGTTTTTTCTTCAAAACACTGAAGAGTTAAACCCCACTGCGCCTTTTCTTGATTTACGCGAGGGGGAAATCGATACTCTTTTAACCCGAACTGCATTCCGCAGTGAGCGGTGGCGTAAGGGAAAAGTTGCAGGAATGGATGAAGAAGCTATTTTAGAAAGTTTTTTTAAACCAATACCAATGCAGGTTTTCAGTTGGAAAGGAGAAATAGATACTATAATGACTCCAATGGATTCGATTCGCTATTATAAACATTTTCTTCGGGCGGCCCTAATGTCTATGGAGCCACAAACTGGACATGTCAAGGCCTGGGTTGGAGGATTTAATTATAAGCACTTTCAATATGACCAGGTCAAGCAAGGCCGGCGTCAAATTGGCTCTACTTTCAAACCCTTTTTATACGCCACAGCCATCGACCAGCTTAAGCTCTCACCTTGTGATAAGTTGCCTGATGCATTGTATTGCATCGATGCAATGAAACATGGCAATATTGACCCTTGGTGCCCAAAAAACTCTGGTGACCGTTATGGCCGAACCCGGACCTTAAAAAATGCATTGGCAAACTCAGTTAATACTATTAGCGCTAGAATTATGGATAAAGTTGGCCCACGACCAGTGATCGATTTGGTTAAAAAAACAGGGGTAACATCATACATCCCTATGGTGCCATCAATCGCATTGGGAACCCCAGACATAAGTCTCTTCGAGTTGGTTGGTGCCTATGGAACGTTTGCCAATCAGGGAATTTACATACAACCAATTGTGATTACCCGAATAGAGGACAAAAACGGAATGGCTCTTTTTGAGGTTGTTCCCAAAACTAAAGATGTGATCAGCGAAGAAGCAGCTTATGTTACAATTAATTTAATGCAAGGGGTTACGGAACAGGGGTCGGGTGCCAGATTACGTCATGCTGGTCTGGAGGAGACCAATTATGTTTATGAAAAAGTTGTTACTGGCTATCCCTACATTTTTGAAAACCCTATTGCTGGCAAAACCGGAACTACCCAAAATCAAAGCGATGGATGGTTTATGGGGATAGTACCCAACTTGGTAACTGGGGTTTGGGTTGGAGGGGAAGACCGCTCAATTCACTTTGAGGAAATTGCTTTTGGACAGGGTGCGACTATGGCTTTGCCCATCTGGGCATTATACATGAAAGGAGCCTATGAAAATGATTCATTGGGAATTTCAAAGGAGGCCTTTCTGAATCCCAAGGTAGTGAGTATCCCCCTAGACTGTGAGGAATACGAAATTGATACGGATCTTAATCTACCAGATAAAATTGAAGCTGATTTGGATCAATTGGGATTTTAGTCATCGGAATACCATTCCGCAAAAGCAGTCTCAGTTTCTCGGAGTTTTAACGAGTATAATTTCAAATGATCAGGGAGCTTGGATTTAAGTTTTAATGCAAAGTCAATGATCATCATTTCACAGGTGGGCTGATAGCTAACTCTAAGAACTTTGTGACCCCGGATTTCCATTTCATCAGCGATTTCTTTATGAGGGGATTTCACGTTGAGGACAATTGCATGGTCAAAGGGCTGAACAATTTCCTTATTTACAATTGTCTTGAGGTCTCCAAAATCAATGACCATTCCGTTCTTGACATGATCTGGGTCAGCGATGGGTTGACCTATAATGGTTACGTCTAATTTAAAACTATGGCCATGAATGTTTTTACAGAGTCCGTCATATCCATATATTGCGTGTCCAGTTTCAAATTTAAATTGTTTAGTAACACGAACTTTATTATTCATTTAAGAGTAATTTAATTTTATTTTGAGTAAAGTCTGACAAGGCCAATTTAGCTGTAATTTTAGCGTTTTCGGGCAAAAGACTTTCCCAGTTATTTGTATCCTTCCAATGAAGTTTTCGCAAATGTATTAAAGATTGCTGGTCATAGTTGGATAGTCTCTCAGCATTATTAATTACAGTTTGATCCAAAGCTTTTTTATTTGTCACACATTTTGCATAAAGCCCATTTTCAAGTCCCCATTGTGCACTTTTCCATTCGGCACTGTCCAAAGACAATTGAGTAAAGGCGGTGGTACCTATTTTACGGCTCACAGCTGGTTCGATTACATAGGGACCGAGACCGATCGAAAGTTCTGAGAGTTTGATTAGGGCGGCATTCGTAGCAAATGCATAGTCGCAAGCTGCAACCAATCCTACACCACCACCTACGACTTTTCCGTGGACTTTGGCCAATACAAATTTTGACATTTTTCGGATCGTATTTAGTAAATCGGCAAAGCCCATAAAAAAGGATGTTGTATCATCTATATTTTTTAGCCTTTCTAATTCTTTAAGTGAGGCGCCTGCACAAAAGCAATTACCCTTACTCTCCAAAACAATCACTTTAATATCGGGGTCTTTTTCGCTCTTTTCAAAGGCCTGAACAAGTTTATACAGTAAGTTAGAGGGCAGGCTGTTCCCTTTTGGATGGAAAAACTTGATCTTCCCGATCCTTTTGTTTTTTTCTAATTGAACACTCCCACCCATTTAACTTCAAAAATAGCCAATCTATTTTGTTTTGGCGCACCTTAGGTTAAATTGAAATCATTTTTGAAGACGAATTCCAAAAATGATGGTTAAATTCCACCATATTTTACCTATGAAATCCGCCCTTTCGACTTTATTTATATTCTGGGTTCTATGGTGGGGAGGTTTGTATTCTCAGCACTATGTGAATTTGAGTGTTGACAATGATCTTTATTTTGGTAGGGATCGTTACTATTCCAGTGGAGTTTTTATAAGTACTGGAAGGTTAAAAAGTTTAACAGATCAAGAGGGTATATCTTATAAAAGATACGTGCACTGGACTTTGGGACAGGAAATTTATACCCCCTCTAACCGGTATACATTTGATATAGATAAATTGGATTATCCCTATGGGGGATGGTTGTTTTTGGAAAGAGCATTTGAACATTACAATAACCCCTTTTCGGCATGGGGAGTATCCTTAAAGATAGGTATGACCGGTAGTGCCTCCCTAGCGCCATATTTTCAAAACTTTTATCACGATAAGATTTTGGGTTTGCCAGATGTGGCCTGGTTGAAGCCTTTGCCCCAAAGATTTCATTTCAACATTAATTTAATGCAAAGAAAACGATTACAATTGCACAAGAGATTGGCTTTGATGTATGAGTTGTTTGGAAATGTAGGGTCACAACGCATCGCAGCTGGAGTGCGGGTTGGATCTTTATTTGGGACTTCTGATGCGTTGGCATTTTTAGGGAATCCTCTGGAGATGCAAACTAAAGGATATGGTATTTATGTTGGAACGCGACTTGAGTATCGCTATCATGATTTCATGGTTTCTGGCGGATTATTTGATGACAAGGCTCCTTTTGTGTTGACCAATATTCCAAATAAAAATAGCTTAGAGGCGGGCTTTGCATTTTATAGTAAAAGATGGAGGTTACTTACCCTTTTGAATAGCATTTCTAGAGATAATGAGCGTCAGCTTGCTAAACGACATTACTATCTAAACGTCTCTATTGCCAAGTTGTTTTAGTGGTCTTTTACAGTGGTTTTGTTTTCGGATTGAGTACAAAAAAGTGAATCCCAAATAGAATGGCATCAAAATTATTTTTTTGATCCCACAGGGGATCCGATTCTTTCTTTAAAAAACGGTATTGGAGAGAGACATTAAATCTCTTCCAAATATTGTATTGACTGGCAAAAAGCCAACCAAAATTATTTTTGAAGATCTCTGAGGAGTATTCATAGCTTAAATTTTTTAGGTCAACAATCTGTGTATTTTGAGCGCTATGAATTTTGTTGTAAAGTAAGCCCATTTCAAAATGCAGTTTTCTAGATGGAAACACCCTTAGAGTGAGGGGAAAGCTAATGTAGGTTAATTGATCGAATGATTGATTTTCAGCAAGGTTGTATTGGTAACTCAGATTAAAATAGTCTACCCCTGAATTGAGAGCCAAGGTTTTTGAAAATTTGTATTGAATGTAAATTCCAGCAGAAAAACTGATTTTTCTAAAGGAATAATCTTCCCTCATATTTCCATAAACCAAATGAGTGTGTAGATCAAAATTCCATTTCCGGTAAAAAGCGTCCAGATCGGGCCCACGATTGTATTGCAAAAGAAGATTGGAATCGCCTTGAGCCAAACCCAATGAAAATATATGAAATAAAAGCCAAAATAGTTTGAATTTTAAAGAGGACATCAAATTAAATATAATACAATTTTAAATGAATGTTTGAAAGAGGGTTTTTAAATTTGGCGCTTTGTTGTACTTTTATACTCGCTCTAAAATGGGGATGTAGCTCAGTTGGCTAGAGCGCTTGACTGGCAGTCAAGAGGTCGGCGGTTCGAGTCCGCTCTTCTCCACAATATTTATTTCAGGGTTTCCTTTGTGTGCCCTTTTTTTATGAAGCGATTAGTTATTTAACTCTTGATTAATTAATTTTTTGATTAATTGAATTCTCTTTTTAGCGTCATCCGCATAACCAATTTCCATCCTCATATACATCATCCATTCCAATGCAGTTGATTTTAATTTTGTGTCATTTCTAATTTTTTTAATGTCATTTGGATTAAAATGATGTAAAGTAAAATTATCCATTCCATTCCATTTGATTGAATCAATTTTAAAATTTGTTAATCTTTCGCTGAATCTATTGAAACATAAATTATCAGAAAAGATAGCAGATTTCAATTTCATATATTCTAAATTATAGTAATCGCTTAATTCGCTTTTCAACTGATTACTTTTAATATATTCTATTGCTCCAGTTGATATCAAAGCATCAAAGAATCTTTTGTTTTCAACCATTTCAAAATTTGACCACATACCAGAAATATATATTGGTTTAAACTTGTATGATAAATTAAAGAGTGAATCAATACAATTTATTCTTTGTTTATTGTATAAATCGGTGAATCCATAGGATTTATTGTCTTTTTCTAATTCAATTAAAACTCCCTCTAAGCCCTTATTTTTTTGTTCAATTTTCTCCCTATCATTCAATACATCTTGAATATAAAAAGAGAGTGTTACAGAAAACACAATAACTATAACCTCAAAAATATATCTAAATGCAGGTGTGTTTAAAATTGACTTTTTCATAACACTAAAATAACAAAACCTACAAAAGGGGATTGGCATATGAGTGTAAGCCTCAAATTAAAATTAAAATTCGCAAATATTTTCAGGCTATGCTTATATTTACAAATTGAAACGGTCCTATAGCTCAGTTGGTTAGAGTAGCTGACTCATAATCAGTTGGTCCCTGGT
>CAJWAY010000015.1 GCA_913020685.1 uncultured Flavobacteriaceae bacterium | reverse complement strand
CGTTGGGACAAAGCCAAAAAAGAAAACTATGTTGCTAATAAAATGATTGATCCAGGGGTTTACTACAATCTAAAGGCGGCTAAAGAAATAATGAGAAAACAAACCGATAAGGCAAGTTTTTCTATAGAAGATGTAGCCCTTCAAGCTCCGGATCAAGAACAAATTAATAGTGCTGACCTCAAAGAAATGAGGGCTGAATTTGATCTTAAAAATGAAGAAAAGAGACTGGAGCAAGAAGAAGTAGAGGCTAAAAGAAGGGCTCGGAGGGAAAAACGAGAAAAAAGGGAGAAAAAAAAAGAATCTGATTAAAGTGTTACTGTAAGAGTATTGCCATCTATTGAAGAAGAGTAACAAGTCATAGTTGTGTTCGAGCAATCATCACTGAAAGAATTATTGTGTCTCCCACAAGTAAACACTGAATTATTATAACTCCATTGGTTATTGGCCCCTTGGTGTGGACAGCTGTTACTATATGCTCTTATTTCACTCTCACTAATCCTCAATAGAAGCATTCCCTCAGCGCTGTAATTCATCCATCCACCTATTTCACTGATAGCTGAGAAACTAGAATCATTTAAATCAATACTTACAGATCTTTGTTGATTCTGGTATGAACTACTGTTATTTACCACGGTTGATTTTGATCCATAATCATCGTCATCTCCAGAGCTACAGGCTTCGAGAATCGATACACCAAACATTGAAAAAACTACCGGGGCACAGGCTGTTTTCAAAAACTCTCTTCTTTTATTTTTAATTTTCATAAAATATTTTGTTCAAATATAATCACTTTTGTTTAGACATTTTGAATAATTCTTAAACAAAACTACTTATATCATAAGTTTAAACTATTTTTACTGACAAAAAGATGCGATTACTATTTCTATTTCTTTTGGTTATAATGAACGCATATTTATTGGCTGCTCAAAATGCAGGACAGCTCAGCGGTAGAATTCTCGATCAACAATCACAGCTTCCTATTCAAGGTGTAACTGTCCTTCTGGAAGGTACGAATATGGGTGTGGCTACTGATGAGGAGGGATATTTTACCTTTAAGGATGTTCCTGCACGAACTTATAATATTACAATAAGTCATTTGGGTTATCAATCAAAAACAATTTTTAACATTATTGTTAAAGCATTTGGGACTCCTCCACTTAAGATTTTGTTGGAGGAATCTGCAAACGAATTGGAGGAAATTGTAGTGTTTCAAAGTCCATTTAGAACTTCTGTTGAAACCCCATTATCTACACAAACTTTTTCTGCTGTTGAAATTGAAACATATCCAGGAGGAAACAACGACATAACCAAAGTAATCCAAAGTATGCCAGGTATTTCTCCTTCCATTGGTGGTTTCAGGAATGACATTATCATCCGTGGGGGTGCTCCCAATGAATCTGTTTATTATCTAGATGGTATCGAAATACCCAATATCAACCATTTTAGTACCCAGGGAAGCGCGGGAGGTCCTGTGGGAATTCTCAATGTATCTTTCATCAGAGAAGTTACCCTTTCAAGTTCCGCATTTGGTGCGGAGTATGACAACCCCCTCTCCGGGGTATTATATTTTGAACAAAGGGAGGGAAACCCCAATCGCTTTGGAGCGAATTTCAGGTTTGGTGCCAGTGAAGCGGCTTTGACTTTAGAGGGTCCACTTTTCAAAAAAGACAAAAATAAACCATCAAAAACCACCCTCTTGTTCTCGGTTAGGAGAAGCTACCTTCAATTTTTATTTGAACTCATAGGTTTGCCTATTCGTCCCGATTATTGGGATTATCAATGGAAAGTCAACCACGAAATTGATTCCTACAATACCCTCGTTTTTCTGGGATTAGGCACCATCGATGACTTTTCTGTAAAACCTCCTGATGACTTTGATTCAAGGCAACAAGCTACGATTGAACAAGTACCAATCATTCAACAAAAAACTACTACTATAGGGCTTTCATGGAAAAGAAAATTCAAGAATGGTAAGGGATCGATGATTACCTCCTTCAGTACCAATCGTTTGCAAAATATTTTTTCCCGCTATAAAGACAATACTAAAAAATCAGGGGTTTTATTCCAAAACGATTCCCACGAACAGGAAACCAAACTCAGGTTTCAGACCCAACACTACATCGGACAGTTGAAATTTGCTGCCGGAACCAACATTCAATATTCAGACTATGGAAACGCTACTCGAAGTGTTCTTTACAACCTTGACTATAACACGGGGATCGATTTTTTGAAATACGGATTCTTTACCAAAGCAGAACGTAAATTCCTGAATGATAATTTGGGTCTTTCCTTTGGTTTTCGATTTGACGCGGACAGCTTTTCCCAGGGATCGAGCATGATGGATAACTTTTCGCCACGTATGGCACTAACCTACAATCTTACGGATGATGAAACCTGGAAAATTAATGCATCGGTTGGGAGGTACTTCAAAATACCGACCTATACCATGTTGGGGTATCAAAACAGTCAAATAAGGTTAGTAAACAAAGATGCAAAATATACTCAAAGTGATCATCTGGTTGCAGGTTTGGAATATGCACCGGGAAATGCCTCAAGAATTACCTTAGAAGGCTTTTATAAGAAATACAGTCAATATCCCATTTCGTTGATTGATGGGGTTTCTCTTGCCAACAAAGGAGGAGGCTTTGAGGTTTTGGGCAATGAGGCAATCAGTAGTGATGGGAAAGGAAAAAGTTATGGAGTGGAAGCACTATATCAACAGAAACTTAACAAAAATTTCTATGGTGTTTTTGCTTATACATATTTTCACAGTCAATTTACCACAATTCAAGGGAATTACTTACCATCGGTCTGGGACAGTCGACATTTGATTTCTTTCTCCGGAGGGTACAAACTGAAAAGAAACTGGGAGATCAGTGCCCGTTGGCGATTTTCAGGAAAAACCCCTTATGTACCGGTCGATCAAAATGCGACTCTGGCGGCCTATCCCGAAGTGGTATTGGATTATAATCAATTGGGAAATGTAAAGTTGGATCCTTTTAACTTGGCCGATATCCGATTTGATAAAAAATGGAATTTCAAAAGGTATTCTTTCAATTTCTATTTTGAAATTCAGAACTTCTTGGCACAAAGTGTGCCTCTACCTGATGAGTATGGTCTTAATAGAACTGAGGATGGTAACTTGATCCTTCCACTTAATTTGGTAGAGGTGAATACTGGGGAAAACAACAATATTCCGATCCCTTCCTTTGGTTTTGTAATTGATTTTTAGTATTTATTTAAAAATATCCATAAGGCCGTCTGGTAAATCGAGGAAGATTTTTTTTTCCTCCCTATCCAGTTCTTTGATAAAATTATCGTGAACGGGGATCAATATTTCGGTGCCATCGGCATCAATGACAAAAAGAGGCTGAGGACCTGAGTCATTGACATTTTTGATTATGCCAATTTCTTTGTCAAATTGATCAATGGCCAAAAATCCAGTTACCTCGTGATAATAAAATTGATTTCCATCCAGTGGTGGAAGCATATTCAATGGAAGGAATAAATCCTTTTTGAGTAAAGCTTCGGCTTCACTTTCAGAGTCGATACCGTCAAATTTGACCCTTAGTAAGGTGGATTTGTGCAATTGACTGCGATTAATAAAGTATGGTACCAACCCCTGAGGAGTATCAATAAAAATGGATTCTAAATCCAAACACGTATCAGGGCTATCGGTATCCAGTTTGGCAAGGATTTCACCTTTAAAACTGTACTTCCCAACAATGGTTCCAAAAAAGAAGCATTCTTCCTTTAGCATGATGTAAGGTAGGCGGGGGGTTTATTATTATGATTCCTCTTTCTCGGAAGGTGTGTCCTCGTTTTTAACTTCTTCAGTGGGAACTTCCTCAGCTTTCGGTTCGTCGTTAGTAGGCACTTCTACCACAGTTTCTTCACCGGGAGTTTCTTCCAATTTCACTACCTCTTCCTCGGCAAGAATATCTTCGGTTTTAACTTCTTCAGCAGGAGCTTCCTCAGCTTTCGGTTCATGAGTAGTAGAGGCTTCTACCACAGTTTCCTCTGCGGGAGCGTCTTCCACTTTTACTTCTTCAACACCTGGAGTTTCCTCTTGAACAACTTCAGTTGACTCAAGCTCAGCCTCATCTATTGAGGCTTCTGCAGTAGCTTCGGTAGCTTCACTCTCAGCAGTATCATTAACTTTTGCTGCTGCGCTCAAATCAGCAATTCTCTTTTGATTTACTGCTTTCTCAGCCTCCAGCCGTCGGGATAAGTCTGTAGCCTTATCTTCATGTAAACCATCAATTTTCGTTTGGATTTTGGCCTGTTTTTCCTCAAGCCAGGTTGCAAAGCGTTTATCAGCCTCATCTTGAGAAAATGCTCCCTTTTTAACACCTCCATTGAGGTGGTGTTTCATCATGGCACCACGATAGGAGAGTAATGTTCTTGCAGTGTCAGAGGGTTGCGCACCGTTTTCTAACCACTTCACCGCCCTATCCACGTCCAGCTCGACTGAGGCAGGGTTGGTGTTTGGGTTGTATGTTCCTATTTTTTCTAAATAACGACCGTCTCTTTTGGCGCGACCATCTGCCGCTACGATCCAATAAAAAGGTTTGCCTTTTTTTCCATGTCTTTGAAGTCTGATTCTTACAGGCATATCACATTAATTTATGAAGGTTCACGACCTCCTAGTTATTAATTCTTTGGAGCGCAAATTTAATATATTTTTTAAAAATTAACCAACTGAACCAAATATTATACTTAATAAATAATAAAAAAATGAATTTGGTCATAGTATGTAAATGTAACTCCTTGGCAAACCAGTATAAAAAACGTACTTTTGCGCCCATATTTTTTACCAGTTCATATGAAGATCACTCGTAAATACAATGACGCCCTAAATGCAATAATAACTATCAATGTTGAACGCAATGATTTTGATGATAAAGTCAAAAGCGTTTTAACAGACTATCGTAAAAAAGCAAATATACCCGGCTTTAGAAAGGGACATGTACCTATGGGTATGATCAAAAAAAAATATGAAACTGCAGTTACGGCTGATGAGGTCAACAAATTATTGCAACAAAATCTAGATCAATATTTAAAGGACGAAAAACTAAAAATATTGGGAAACCCATTGCCAGTTATGCAAGAGGATTTGGATTGGAAAGCATCTAAATTTTCATTTGATTTTGAATTGGGACTGTCGCCGGAATTTGAGGTGAAACTCACTGAAAAAAATAAAGTAACTCATTATCAAATCACCGCTACTGAAGAGATGATTGACGACCAAGTGAGGCATTACCGAAAACAATTCGGCAAATTGGTCGCCAAAAAAAATGCAAAAGATGATTATGAGATCACTGCAGCTTTAAAAAATGAAGCTGCCGGTATTGATACCACTCATACTTTCGATTTGGGACAAATTAAAGGAAAGTCCAATTTGGCCACTTTGAGTAAAGCGACCGTGGGGGATTTAATCCTAATTAAATATAAAAATCTTTTTAAAGATGAGCCAACGGCCACAAGGATATTGAATATTTCAGTGGATAAACTAAAGGAGATTGAGGGAGAGATCAGCTTTGATATTAAAGAAATTAACCAGCGTATTTTGGCCGAAATGAACCAAGAATTTTTTGATAAAATTTATGGGCCGGATACAGTGAAATCTGAAAAGCAAATGAGGTCGAAGATTATCGAAGGTATTGAAAAACAATTGGAACAACAGTCCGATCAAAAGTTACTCAATGATATAACGGAGTATTTGGTCTCAAAAACAAAGTTCGATTTGCCTACTGAATTTTTGAAAAAATGGATGCAGAATTCTGGAGAACAACCTCTATCAGCAGAAGCTGCTGATGATGAATACGCTCGCTCTGAAAGAGGAATCCGATACCAATTGATAGAAGGAAAAATCATTGCTGATCATGATTTGCAAATCAAACTTGAGGAATTAAAAGAATTTGCCAAAGAGATGATTATCATGCAGATGGCCAATTACGGTCAGGCAGGATTACCTGATGAAGAACTCGAGGGAGTTGTTGCGAGAATAATGTCAAATCAAGATGAAGCCCGCAAACTTTCGGAACAATTGATGAGTAAAAAGCTTTTGGAATTTTACAAATCCAACCTACTGCTCAAAAAGAAAAAATTGACTTTTGACGCTTTTGTCAAAGAGGCTTATGAACAGGGCTGATTTTTTTGATTAATTTTACATAAAGAAATTTACAAAATGGATTATAAAAAAGAATTTAAAGATTTCGCAATAAAACACCACGGAATCAATTCTATGTACTACGACAAGATTGTCAGCAGTATGACTCCCTATATTATAGAGGAGCGACAGTTGAACGTTGCTCAGATGGATGTTTTCTCGAGATTAATGATGGACAGGATTATGTTTTTGGGAACTGCGATTAACGACAATGTAGCCAATGTAATCCAGGCTCAACTTCTATTTTTGCAAAGCACCGATTCAAAGCGAGACATTCAAATGTATATCAATTCTCCAGGTGGAGGTGTATATGCTGGATTGGGAATTTATGATACCATGCAGTTTATTACACCAGATGTTGCCACTATTTGTACGGGTGTGGCCGCTTCAATGGGGGCAGTCTTGCTCTGTGCTGGGGAAAAGGGCAAACGCTCAGCATTACCTCATTCGAGAGTGATGATTCACCAACCGCTTGGAGGTGCTCAAGGTCAGGCCTCAGATATTGAAATTACTGCCAGGGAGATTCTTAAGTTAAAAGACGAGTTGTACAAGATAATTGCAAAAAAATCTGGGCAAAGCGTTGAAAAAGTCAATCAGGACAGTGATCGTGACTATTGGATGAAGGCAGAAGAGGCCAAAGAATATGGTATGGTCGATGAAATTTTAGGATCCGAAAAATAAATAAACTATGAGTAAAGAAGAATTAAACTGTTCCTTCTGCGGTAGAGCTAAACCCCAAACCCAACTGCTTATTGCGGGTTTGGATGCTCACATATGTGACACGTGTATTCTTCAAGCCCATGGAATTGTCAAAGAAGAAGCCAATGACGAAAAATCAGATCGTGAGTTTGATCTAGTGTTGTTTCCTCCCAAGAAAATTAAATCTTTTTTAGATGAATATGTCATCGGTCAAGAATCTGCCAAGAAAATACTTTCGGTAGCGGTTTATAACCACTATAAACGCATCAATTATTCAGGTTCTAAAAGTGAAATTGAAATACAAAAAAGTAACGTGATATTAGTTGGTCAAACAGGAACTGGAAAAACCCTTCTGGCCCAAACCATTTCTAAGTTACTCAAAGTACCATTGGCTATTGTTGACGCTACTGTTTTGACAGAGGCGGGCTATGTAGGAGAAGATGTTGAAAGTATCCTTACAAGACTTCTTCAAGCTGCTGATTATGATGTTGACAAAGCCCAATACGGGATTGTATTCATTGACGAAATAGATAAAATTGCTCGAAAGGGTGACAATCCATCCATTACCAGGGATGTCTCCGGTGAAGGGGTCCAACAGGCCCTTCTTAAATTATTAGAAGGAACCATCGTTAATGTCCCACCAAAAGGAGGTAGAAAGCATCCCGATCAAAAGTTTATTGAAGTGGATACTTCTAACATACTGTTCATAGCTGGAGGAGCATTTGATGGTATAGAACACCTTATCAACAAACGGCTGAATCTTCAAGCTATTGGCTATAATACCAATAAGGAACTTAAAAAAGTTGATTCAGAGAATATTTTACAATACATTACCCCCCGAGACATTAGGTCTTATGGATTAATTCCTGAAATCATAGGAAGGTTACCTGTATTGTCCCACATGAATCCTCTAGACAAATATACCTTGAATACTATTTTGACGACTCCAAAAAATGCTTTGGTCAAACAGTATATTCAACTCTTTGAAATGGATGGTATCACATTATCTTTTACACAAGGAGCTCTAGATTTCATCGTCGAAAAAGCCTTAGATTATAAATTGGGAGCTCGAGGTCTGAGATCACTTTGTGAGGCAATTCTCAATGAGTCTATGTTTGAGTTACCTGAATCAACAGTCAAAACACTTAAGGTAACTAAAAGTTTCGCCGAGCAAAGATTGTCTAAAGTTGAGCTTCCAGCTCTAAAGGTGGTTTCCTAATTATTTTTTTTCATTAATTCTTCCAGTAAATCTCTATGATTAGAAAGTCGTGGAACTTTATGTTGGCCTCCGAGTTTATTTTTTTGGGCCATCCAGTTGTAAAATAAGTCTTTTTTTGCAATATTAACTTTGGGCATCTCAAGGGTTATATTTTTATATCTTTTAGCCTCATAATCTGAGTTAACTTCCTTTAAGAATTGATCTAAGAGCTTTGTAAATTTATTTGTATCATCAGGGGGTTCTTTAAACTCAATTAACCATTGATGTGCACCTTTCTCACCAGCTTTCATAAAAATAGGGCCTGCTGTATAGTCTACAATATCAAGATCCATAACTTTGGAAGCTTTACTTAGGGCCATTTCAGCATTTTCAATCATCAATTCTTCACCAAATACATTAATGTGATTTTTTATTCTACCCGTTATTTGAATGCGGTAGGGATTGATGGAGGTAAACTTTATAGTATCCCCAATTTTATAGCGCCAAAGTCCAGCATTGGTACTAATAACCATAGCATAGTTTTTTCCTATTTCTATCTCACTTAGTGGGAGAATAATTTCATTATCATCACGGTCGGTCTGATCCATTGGGATAAACTCATAAAAAATACCATAATCTAGCATCAACAATAATTCTGTAGAATTATTTTGGTCTTGCATTCCAAAAAATCCTTCAGAGGCATTATAAATCTCAAAAAAGTTGAGATCATTTCCTTGAAATAATTTTTCAAATTGTTTTCGGTACGGATGAAAACTTACCCCGCCGTGAAAATAAACCTCAACCATGGGCCAAACCTCAGTAATTGATGTTTTGTGTGTATTTTTCAAAACGTTTTGTAACAAAACTAACATCCAAGAAGGAACACCTGCAAGACTAGTCACCCTCTCCTCCAGAGATTCGTATATGATAGCCTCCATTTTAGTCTCCCACTCTGGCATTAAGGACACTTTTTGGCTAGGTGTACTTCCCAATTCAGCCCAAAAGGGTAGGTTGTCAATAATTATAGCCGACAAATCACCAAAATAACTGTCTGTGTTTTGATACAAATCACTGCTCCCTCCTAATCTCAAACATTTACCAGCTAATATCTGAGCGTTTTCATTGTTATTGTAATAAATCGAAAGCATGTCTTTACCGGCTTTGTAATGACAATCTTCCAAAGACTCGTTGCTTATGGGAATGAATTTACTTTTAGAGTTTGAAGTACCACTGGATTTGGCAAACCACTTGATGGGCGTGGGCCAGAAAATATTTTGTTCTCCCATTCTGCAACGCTCAATTTGATCCACGATATTCTCATAACTTACCACCGGTATACGGTTTTTAAAGTCGTTGTAATTCTTTACGGATTGAAAATCATTGT
Source organism: uncultured Flavobacteriaceae bacterium (assembly GCA_913020685.1). Taxonomy (GTDB): domain Bacteria; phylum Bacteroidota; class Bacteroidia; order Flavobacteriales; family Flavobacteriaceae; genus UBA8316. The sequence goes on along the minus strand of CAJWAY010000015.1, from coordinate 8,763 downwards.
CAATACCAACTTTTGTTTTAGAAGCACTATTCAAAAGCCCATACAATAACTCCTGCTGAACTTCATTAGGATATTTCATAAACAGTTCCATTTGATGGATCCTTTTTTTTAAGAACCATGAGGCTATGGAATTGAATAGGGGGATTGGCATTATAATGATGTATCTTTGACACAAAAGTAAAAACTTTAAATCAAAAATGTTCAAAGGAGTTTTAAAGAAAATGATTACCGAACTAGCCGAGCCAATACGATATTTTCTCAATTTTGAAAATGATTTTGTGGAACTCAATCAGTTTTTAGACCAAAAAGTCAAAATAGATTTTATTGGAACAGAGTGTTTGAACTGCCATGCCTCTAAAACCATTTTCAGACAGGGTTTTTGCCAAACTTGTTTTTTTGAAATCCCCTTAGCTGGAGATTGGGTTATGCGACCTGAGTTGAGCAAAGCTCATTTAGGAGAAGAAGATCGAGATTTGGAGTACGAAAAAAAAATCCAACTACAACCCCATTGCGTTTATTTGGCTCTTAGTAGCCATCTTAAAGTAGGGGTTACCCGCAAAAGTCAGATCCCTACACGTTGGATTGATCAAGGTGCTCACCAAGCTGTAGGAATACTGGAATTACCCAACCGTTATTTGGCTGGAATTGCAGAGGTAAGTCTTAAAAATCACTTTTCTGATAAAACCAATTGGCGTAAGATGTTGCAAAACGATTATAATGAGGTTCCTTGGGAGAAAGCTATTAATTTGGCGATTGAGATACTGCCCCAAGATTTAAGATCTTACCTCATAAGCGATCCTGAGGTGAGCAAATTAAATTTTCCGGTTTTACAATATCCGGAGAGAGTTAAGAGCTTAAAGCTCGAAAAAGAAAAAAGCTTCAGTGGAATACTTAAGGGGATCAAAGGTCAATATTTAATATTTGATGATCAAACTGTCTGTAATATTAGATCCAATGAGGGAGCGGTGGTAGAAATGAACATTAATTAATTTACTCATAAAGTTTAAAATGTGATTGAAATCTCACATTGAAACCTATCTAAATTATTTACAAAAATTAATTTACAGTCTTTAATGAATCACTCAAAAGTTGATTAAGTTTTTTTAGCTCCTCAGGCCTGAGGTGCCGCCATTTCCCTAATTTTAAATCTAGTTTTACATTCATGATTCGCACTCTTTTAAGTGCATTTACTCTGTAATTCAAATATTCACACATCCGTCGAATTTGTCGGTTTAAGCCTTGGGTTAAGATGATCCTAAATTGATTTTTATGGGTTTGTTTGACAAAACATTTTTTAGTAACGGTATTCAAAATGGGAATTCCATTACTCATCTTGTATATAAAATCAGAAGTGATAGGTTTGTTGACAGTTACAATATATTCTTTTTCGTGATTGTTTCGAGCGCGAAGTATCTTATTGACAATATCACCGTCGTTAGTCAAAAAAATCAACCCTTCACTTGGTTTGTCTAGTCTACCAATTGGAAAAATCCTTTTTGGATAATTGATAAAATCAATAATATTGTCTTTTTCCACTCGGCTATCAGAAGTACAAACAATCCCTCTGGGTTTATTAAATGCAAGATAGATATTCTTGCTTTTGGATTGGTTTAACAACTCACCATCAACAGTAATTTTTTCATCGGGACTTACTTTGATCCCCATTTCTGCTTTTTTCCCATTAACCAAGACTTTTCCAGAAGCAATTAATCGATCAGCTTCTCTGCGGGAGCAATACCCAATTTCGCTCATGAATTTATTAAGGCGGGTTAGTGAGATATTTTCCATCCTATAATTTGATTTCCTCACCCCATTTTAAATCGAATTTTTTCTTGAATATCCAAACTAACAAATACAGTAATGGAGTATCCAATAAGGCAACAACAACTTTAAAAATAAATCCAGACAGTACAAGGCCAAAAAACAAATCCCATGGTAAAATTCCAAAAACAGAAAGTAGTAACACAACAGAAAAAGTGTCCAAAAACTGTGAGGTAAAAGTCGAAAAGTTATTCCTTAACCATAGCATTTTACCGTTAGTCAGTTTTTTCCAAAAATGATATATCCTTATGTCAACAAATTGCGCCAGCAGATAGGCAATCATGGAAGCTAAAACAGCAAGAGGAGAAAGTGAAAACACTTGGGTAAAGGTAGCATTGTCAACGGGGGAACTTTCGATGGCGGGAACATAATCGGCAATTAGAAGTATTCCAATAGAAAAAAAAGAAGCAAAAATACCAGCGGTAACTACACGGTTTGCAGCTATTTTACCATAGATTTCTGAAATCAAATCAGTAATCAAAAAGGTAATTGGATAGGGTAAAATACCAACTGATAACTCGAATAAACGACTGCCAAAAATTTCCCCATCAAAGGGATACCAATAAAAAAATTTTTGAAAAATAAGATTAGACACCACAAGTGATGTAATGAATAAGGCAGCAAGATATAAGTAAATCTTGGCTGCCAACTTCCGCTTTTTTGGATTCATTTATTCAATTTTTATCGAATAAGGAATTCGTGTTTGAATTCCTTCCATTAGACTTAGTTCGATAAATTCTGAGGTATATTTTTCCAGCGGATGTTGAAACAATTTTGATTGGGCTTGTGAAAAGGCACCCAATATCATGCTCTCAAAATCTTCTTCGTATTTTGGATAATCAACCAAATTATATTTTTCTAATTCTGCCAATTTTGCAGCTGATTTAATCGCTTCTTGTAATCCACCTAGAGTGTCAACCAATCCATTTATAACTGCGTCTTTACCTGACCAAACCCTTCCCTGTGCGATCTCTTCGACAGTGTCCATACTGAGTGATCTTCCCTCTGCCACTCTGGATTTGAATGTATAATATATTTTTTCAATAGAGGATGTAGTACTTTTTTTGAATCCCTTGCTTATGGATTCAAAAACACTGTAGCCCATAGCATTTTTGTGAGTAGTGACATGTTCAGCGTTGATCCCAATTTTGTCCGTCATGCCACTAATGTTTGGAAAGGCAGCCAATACGCCAATGGATCCTGTGATGGTCATGGGTTCTGCAAAAATTCTATCAGCCAAACTAGAAATATAATACCCCCCTGATGCAGCTACATTACCCATTGAAACAACCAGTGGTTTTTTCCCCTTAAAGGCTCTAGAGGCATTGAGTATTATCTCTGATGTCAAAGCATCTCCTCCTGGGGAGTCTACCCTTAATACAGCTGCTTTGATTTTTTTGCTTTCCAATATTTCATCAAATGCTTTACTAAATGCATCCTTTCCAATTATTTCCGCAGATCCTTCAGTATTAAATATTGGGCCTTGTGCATAAACAATAGCAATACGGTCATCAATTTCTTTATCATACTCTTGAAACTTAATATTGATATCTCCAAAATATACTTCATTCAAACCTTCATTAGAATCAATTTTAAGGGCTTCTTTGATTTTATTTTCGAAATCATCTTCATAAACTAAACCATCGATTATGCCATTAGCCAAAGCCTCTTCAGCATCATTTACTACCAACTCGTTGGCCAATTTATCCATTGAGGCGGAAGTTATTCCTCGGCTTTGAGAGACTTCATTCCTAAACGTTTCCCAAACAGCATCCAATAAGCTTTGGATTTGTATCCGATTTTCATCGCTCATGTGATCCTGTAAATATGGTTCAACAGCACTTTTGTATTTTCCATGACGAATAACCTCCATTTTAACACCGTATTGATTTTGGAAATCCTCGTAATATAGGACCTCTGAAGATAACCCTTTGAGTTGCATCATTCCAATAGGGTTCATGAATATACTGTCGGCTACAGAACTAACATAATAGCCTTTCTGCGACATGTTATCGGAGTAGCTGTAGATGAATTTTCCTGAAGTTTTAAAATCTTCTAGTGTATTTCTGATTTCTCTTGCTTGCGCCCAACCTGAGCCAATAGAGCCACTTTTCAATTTAATTCCTTTAATCTTTTCGTCATTTTTGGCCTTTTTTATACTGCCAATGATCTTGTCCATTCCGATAATACCAGAATCAAAATCTGATAAATCTTCAAGTGGATTGTAACCTAGACTCCTGTCCCTAACCTCTGTATTGAGATCTAAATCCAAGACACTATTTTCACTGATCCATGTTGTACCTGATTGTTCAAAATTGAGAGAAGTTGCAAGAGCTGCTATGCCCATAAAAAAGAAAATCGCAACCAATCCCAGAGCAATAAAGGTTCCCAATATAGAGGCTAAAAAACTTTTAAAGAAATTCATTTATTCTAATTTATTTCAAATATACGTTTTGTGGATTTGTTTTACGAAATTTATTGCAAGTATTCAAATGGAAAAGGCATATATTTCGATCGGATCCAACAAAGGCAATAGGTTTTACAATTTGCAAGAGGCGTTGGTTCAAATCCAAAAACAGATTGGTGTTCTGACTAATTTGTCATCCATATATGAATCCTCAGCATGGGGTTTTGAAGGCCCTGATTTTTTTAATGCTTGTGTAGAAATTCAAACTGATTTTTCAGCTTTAGAGCTACTAGAGAAGCTACTGGAGATAGAACGACAAATGGGAAGGATAAGATCCATTAATCCTGGCTATAATTCGCGAGAAATAGACCTAGATTTGCTTTTTTTTGAGGATCAAATAATTAATAACGAGCACTTAATATTACCACATCCCCGCTTGGATTCACGAAACTTTATTTTGCATCCAATGTGTGAAATCGCGCCCGATTTAGTTCACCCACAACTGGAAAAGGACATGTCCAGTTTATCAGATATCTGTAGGGATAATTCTAACCCCTCTAAGCTTCCTTTATCCCAATGGTCATTAGATATTTTTTCAAAGGATCAATTCCTAGTTTTTGAGGGTAATATTGGTGTGGGAAAAACCTCACTTGCTAAAAAAATTTCTGACGATTTTCAAGCTCGAAGCCTATTGGAGAATTTTAGTCAGAATCCATACCTAGAAAATTTTTACGCTAAACCTGATCGTTTTGCTTTATCCCTCGAAAACTATTTTTTGGAGGATCGGTTTCGTCAATTTAAAAATTTTTTAGAGGGATCGGCAGCCCCCAAATTTGCTGTTGCAGATCACTCCTTGTTCAAATCCCTGGTTTTTGCAAAAATCAATCTTTCCCCTTTAAATTTCATCGATTTCAAGAATAACTTTGAACGCTTGGCAAGGGAATTGGTTTTTTCTCAAAAGGTAATCTTTCTCAAGAAACCCATCCAAAAATTAATGGAACAGATCATAAATAGGGGGCGTTCTTATGAACAAAAAATTACCAGTGATTATTTGGAAAAAATTGAGAGGGGCTATCAAAATTTTGAAAATAAGGGATTATCATTTACCTATAATAGTATTGATTTGACCAATTTGGACTTTTTAAATGACGAAAGGGCATATCAAATTATACTTCAGCGCATCAAAGCGTTTTAAATTTTTGATAAAATTCCCATGTCACAACTCCTGAGGCGACAGAAATATTTAATGAGTGTTTAGTGCCCTCTTGCGGTATTTCAATGACGCCGTCACTGAGATTTATGACGGCCTGAGACACGCCTTTGACTTCATTACCCAGCACAAAAGCGTATTTTTCATTTGGGGTGATTTTAAAATTTTCAAGCGATAAAGCACCTTCGGCTTGTTCAATGGCATAGACTAAAATCTTTTTGGCTTTGAGATTCTTCACCACTTCTGATGCTTCCTTGTGATATTCCCAGTTTACTGATTCTGTTGCACCCAAAGCAGTTTTGTGAATGTCATTGTGGGGCGGAGTAGCAGTAATACCACAGAGGTATATTTTTTCTATCAAAAAAGCATCGGCTGTCCTGAAAATCGACCCAATATTGTTGAGACTTCTAACATTGTCAAGGATCAATATAAGTGGGGTTTTGGGGACCTCCTTGAAATCCGCTACCGTTATACGGTTGAGTTCACTGTTTTTTAATTTTCGCATATTTATAAAATTAGTAAATAATCAGCGTTAGAGCTCTTGTTAACAAATTTTTAAAACCCGATTCCTGCAAGAATTTTTTAATAATTACATTCGTAAAAACCCTAGAGAACATTGGCCAAGTCAATTAAGGAAACCCCTTTAATGAAACAGTACAACCAGATAAAGGCAAAGTACCCTGATGCGTTGTTATTGTTTAGAGTTGGGGATTTTTACGAGACTTTTGGACAGGATGCAGTAAGGGCCGCCAAGATATTGGGGATAATTTTAACCAAAAGAGGAGCGGGAAGTACAAGCGAAACTGAGCTAGCCGGATTCCCCCACCATTCTATAAATACTTATTTGCCCAAACTAGTTAAAGCTGGTTGCAGGGTGGCGATCTGCGACCAATTGGAAGATCCAAAAATGACAAAAAAAATTGTCAAAAGAGGGGTTACGGAGTTAGTTACTCCCGGTGTATCCCTTAATGACGAGGTTTTAGAGCATAAAAAAAACAACTTCCTAGCGGCAATACATTTTGGCAAAACCAAAACAGGGGTTTCTTTTTTGGATATCTCTACAGGCGATTACTGGGTCTCAGAAGGAAATAATATTCAAATCGAACAGTTGTTGCAAAATTTTGACCCCGCTGAAGTGCTGGTATCTAAACCGTCCAAAAAAATATTTGCCGAGTTGATGGGAGGACAATTCAATGTTTTTTATTTAGAGGATTGGATTTTTGAAAGTAGTTATGCTTTGGAGCAATTGACTGCCCAGTTCAAGACCCTGGGATTGAAAGGTTTTGGAATAGAAAATCTCGATGCCGGTGTAATCGCTGCTGGGGCCGTATTACATTACCTTAAGGAATCACATCACAATAAAATCCCACACATTAATTCTGTAAGAAGGATATTTGAAGAGGAATACGTTTGGATGGATCGCTTTACTATGCTGAACTTAGAGTTGTTTCAATCCAACAGCCCTAATGGGGTGGCCTTGATCGATGTTTTGGATCACACTCTTACCGCTATGGGAGGCAGAATGCTCAAGCACGGATTGGCTTTTCCTGAAAGGAACTTGTGTGTTATCGAAGAGCGCTTGGACTTTGTTGCTGCTTTGGTAAAAGATCCCGATGCTTACGACCGAATGGCCCAACACCTAAATCAAATGGTTGACATAGAAAGGATTGTCGCCAAAATAGCCACGCAGAAGATTAGTCCTCGTGCCTTGGTACAATTGGCTAAATCACTGAATGAAATTGATCAGATCAAGGCCTATTTATCAGATCACTCAAATACGGATTTGCAAGAACGGGCTAAAGGTTTTACAGAAGTTAAAGGCATCATTACCCTTATTGAGTCGACCTTAAAACCAGAGGCACCTGTTTTGCTTAGTAAAGGAGGAGTTATTGCCGATAAGGTTAACAGCGAACTGGACGAACTGAGGGAACTTTTAAGTTCGGGTATGAATCATTTGGATAAAATGTTGGAAAGGGAAAGTGAGCGCACCCAAATCCCCTCATTGAAAATTGCCTTTAACAATGTATTTGGCTACTACATAGAGGTAAGAAACACCCACAAGGACAAGGTTCCGGGGGACTGGATCCGAAAGCAAACCCTAGTCAGTGCAGAACGATATATCACTGAGGAACTAAAGCAATATGAAACAAAAATATTAGGGGCTGAGGAAAAGATTGCGACTATTGAAAGTCGTTTATACCATGAATTGTTAACTGAACTTCAAGGGCATATTAAACCTTTAAAAGTAAACGCCACTCTGGTGGCTCATTTGGATGTATTGTGGTGCTTTGCAGCTTTGGCCATTAAGAACAACTACAGCCGTCCTGAATTTTCGGAAAGTATGACATTGCAGATTAAAGAGGGTCGACATCCAGTGATCGAACAACAATTGCCTGCTGGAAGTCCTTTTATTGCCAACGATTTATTGTTAGATCCTCAGACCCAACAAATTATCATGATCACAGGGCCCAATATGTCGGGTAAGTCAGCTATCCTGCGACAAACGGCAATACTGGTTTTGATGGCGCAAATGGGCAGTTTCGTTCCAGCTGCATCCCTCAAAACAGGTATAATGGATAAGATCTTTACTCGTGTAGGTGCAAGTGATAACATCTCCATGGGGGAATCAACCTTTATGGTGGAAATGAATGAAACAGCTTCTATACTCAATAACATAACCGAAAACAGTTTGGTGTTATTGGATGAAATAGGTCGGGGAACGAGCACTTATGATGGGATTTCTATTGCCTGGGCGATCGCCGAATTTTTACATGAACACCCAGCCAGGGCTAAAGTTTTGTTTGCCACCCACTATCACGAGTTGAATGAAATGACCAATGACTTTCCAAGGATCAAAAATTTTAACGTGTCGGTCAAGGAATTGGAAGATAAAGTCTTATTCTTGAGGAAATTGATTCCTGGAGGGAGTGCCCATAGCTTTGGAATTCATGTAGCAAAAATGGCAGGGATGCCTGAGTTTGTGATACGAAAAGCAAACCAAAAGCTTAAGGTTCTTGAAAAATCGCATACTGTTGAAACCAATGCAGAGAGTCTTAAAATAGGTAAAGACCAAATGCAATTGAGTTTTTTTAATATGGACGATCCCCTATTGGAAACCCTGCGTGAGGAAATCAAAGATTTAAACATAGAAACCTTAACCCCTATTGATGCCTTGATGAAGCTTAATGAAATTAAAAGGCAATTAAAATAATAGTTTTTTTAACCTTATTTTGAACAGAAATATTTGATTTTACTATTTTTGCAGACCACACGCGAAAGTAGCTCAGGGGTAGAGCATCACCTTGCCAAGGTGAGGGTCGCGGGT
>CAJWAY010000014.1 GCA_913020685.1 uncultured Flavobacteriaceae bacterium | reverse complement strand
GAGTCACCCCCACCTACTCTATCCACAATGTGGGTGATTTTATATTCAGGACTGGTATAAATATTTTTACCATCATAAAGTATCCCTGCCCAGGTATTGTGAGAAGCGGAAATGGAACCTCTAACAGTGGTGATTACTTTTTTTGCTTTAGGAAATTTTTTCATCATTTGCTCGCATACCGATTGAAAAGCCTCTGCTTTGACCTGATCCCCTTGGGTGGTGATGTCCAATCCTTCTGGTTTGATCCCAAAATGTTTTTCAGCGTCCTCTTCATTACCTAAGATGATATCACAGAAGGATGTCAATTCAGTCATGATTGGTTCTGAGGGTTGGCCATACTTCCAAAGTTTAGCACGATAATTCAAATCGGTTGAAACGGTAATTCCCTTTTCACTGGCGATTTTAACAGCTTCCAAACAAGCATCAGAAGCTCCTTGAGAAATTGCAGGGGTAATTCCCGTCCAGTGAAACCAGCCAACAGACTCGAATACAGAATCCCAATCAATCATACCAGCAGTTATTTCTGCCATAGCCGAGTGGGCACGGTCATAGATGACCTTACTGCCTCGGCTTACCGCTCCAGTCTCAAGAAAATAAATCCCCAGACGGTCACCCCCATAGACAATGTGCTGGGTTCCAACCCCTCTTTTACGCATTTCCATCATCGCGCATACACCAATATCATTTTGAGGCAAACGTGTTACAAATTCGACAGGCACACCATAATTTGAGAGGGATACAGCAACATTGGACTCTCCTCCCCCATAGACCACATCAAAGCTGTTAACCTGTGAGAATCTTAAGTTGGCTGGTGGTGAGAGTCTTAACATTAACTCACCGAAGGTCACTACTTTTTTCATGAAATTATTTAATATTAATTTTAATAGGGTTTTCAATTTTTATTGCCAAATCATCCAAGTACTTTTCCCAAGCTAGATGATCCGCAAACTGATTACTTTCAGACCAGTAGAAGCCTACATAATAAACTAATGACTGGTTTATAACTTTAAGATCTAAAAATACATGATTTTGATCCTTTATTTGGGGGTTATATACGTGTTGACTTTTAAAATACTTTTTAGGGGTCAAAATAACATTACTTAGTGTTGTTTCAAAATGATTTTGTTTAAAAACAAGGAGATTATGCTTGTCTAAAATGGTGCCATTACTTTCTTGCAATGATATTCCAGCAGCAATATGATCCGTTCCCTGAATGGAAACTTCAATTTTCATCAGATTGTTTCCGTAATCCAAACTGATGATTTTTTGTTCTTTAATCATTCCCAGCGGGCCTTGCCAATCGTCATAATCCAATTGAAAAAGTGTTCGCAAAGGTCCTGTGGCTAAAGTTTTGTGAACAATAAAATTTTTAGAAACAAAATACTGATCGTCAGTTCCTTTAACCGTCAATCCACCAGCCCCTCTACTTATACCCACGTGGTAGTTGTCCAATCCTTCTCCGTGATCCTCGTGATAGCTGATACCCTTTTCCTTACTAGCCTTATACCATTTGTTGATGATGGGGTAACTAACTTTTTTTAACCAACAATCAATACCACTGGAGATAATCCCCCCTTTTTTTCCCTCTTCCACCAAAGCTTGGGCTGCAGGACCATAGGTTCTGAAGGCTACCTTATCATTTTCCCATGTATAATCGTCAACCCGGCTGGGTACAATTCTGGAATAGCAATACTCCACAACTTCAGCCCTCTCTGGTTGCTCTTTCAAATAATAGGTCTTTTCTGATGATGGAGCCATATGTGGTTGAAAAATGAGTTGATCCATTTTTCCGTCTTGATCGACATCGATCAATTGAGTGATGAGATAAGTGTTTTCTGAAGGATCATGTACCCCAACTTTTTCAATATTAGCCGATAAATATTCAGGCAAGTCTGCAATTGAAATCTCAACGGTTTCGTGTTGACGCTCAACATTGAGGTTGTTCGTCAATTGAATACTGAACGGTGGCTGATTGCATGAAACTAAAAGACAGGTTAAACCCAACAGTTGAATGGTTTTGTTAAATGTCATAAATTTTCCGTTTTATTTAATTATTTAAACTCCAAAGAAATCAGGAAGCCATAAACATAACTGGGGTATATAGGTTACCAAAAATAAGGATAAAATCATAACCAGAAACAGGGGTATTAAGGGTTTAATAACTTTTGTAATCGTTGTTTTTGCAATCCCAACTCCAACGAATAAAACAGAGCCGACCGGTGGGGTACAAAGTCCTATACAGAGATTGAGCATTAGAACAATACCAAAGTGTGTTGGATCCATTCCCAAAGCAGTTACAATAGGGAGGAAAATAGGTGTGAAAATCAAAACTGCAGGAGTAGCGTCCATAAAAACTCCCACCATCAGAAGAATTAGGTTGATCATCAATAAGATGACAATCTTATTGTCACTGATTGACAAAAGCGCATTACTAATGTCCTGTGGAATGTTCTCATATGACAATACCCATGACATACACATGGAAGCTCCAATGAGCAACATCACAATGGCTGTGGTTTGTGAGGATTCTAAAATTACCTTGGGGAGGTCTTTTAAAGACAATTCTTTGTAATAAAAGGAGAGCAATACAGTATAAAGAACCGCAACGGCAGACGCCTCTGTTGCTGTAAAAACTCCTCCAATGATCCCTCCAATAACTATAACGAGAAGTAATAAACTAGGCAGTGCATCAATAAATTTTACAAACACCTCTTTGAGTGAGGAACGTTTTCCAACAGGATATTTATTCTTTTTTGCCCATACCATGGCGACTATCATCATCAATAAACCCGTCAGAATTCCGGGAATGTATCCTGCCAAAAACAAAGCCGCAATGGATACTCCTCCACTGGCAAGGGAATACACAATCAGTGTGTTACTAGGAGGAATGACTAATCCAGTAGTGGATGAGGTAATGTTTACGGCAGCACCAAATTCCTTGGAATATCCTTCCTTTTCCATTTCAGGTCCCAAAATGGTTCCCATTGCAGAGGCAGAGGCCATGGCAGATCCGGCTATAGCACCCATCAACATGGCTGATACAATGTTAATCAATGCCAGTCCACCCGGTAAAAATCCTACCAGAGTCTTGGCAAAAGAAATCAATCTATTGGCAATACCTCCCTTACTCATGATTTGACCCGATAGTATAAAAAAAGGGATGGCCAAAAGTGCAAAACTGTCTAATCCTGTTGCAATTCGCTGAGAGACTGTTGTGGTAGCAGCCGAAAAAGGCATGGCGATCATCAGCGTAAATAATGATGATATGGCAATACACCAGGCTACAGGTACTCCAACGGTTAAGAGTAGGAGGAAACTAAATACCAAAATTATTACGGGTAAAAATTCAATCATGTGCCTGCTTTTTTAAATCTATTATTTTATAAAAAATGATCAGTATTCCACTAATAGGAATTACGGAATATACTACCCCTAAGGGAATTTTCAATGACGGAGAAAGCTGCTCTAATACCATAGTAATGTATACCAACCTCACTCCGCCTATAAACATCCCCAAAACTGCAAAAGCCAGTATAGTAAAGTTGATAAAAAATTGATTTTTTTTATGCTTTTCGGGACTCATTTTTTCAGAAAAATAGGTAATAGCTACGTGGTTTCCCTTACCGGCAACATAGGCAGCTCCCAAAACACCTACCCAAATCATCAGATAACGGGCCAACTCATCAGTAAACGAACTAGGGTTGGCCAGAATGTAGCGTGAAAAAACTTGCCATAATACATTGATTACCATCAAAGACATGATGATCACCAAGGTCTTTTCTAGAATAGAATCTATCTTATCTCTAAGTTTCATTTTTACTGAGTATTTTTTATTTTGTCTATAAATGATTTTATCAAAGGGTCTTGGGCATATTGTTCAGCTACAGAACTAGACATTTGAGCAAAGGCTGACTTATCAGGATAACTCACCTTGACTCCAGCAGCTTTAACAGCATCCAAGGATTCCTGTTCAGATTCTAACCATAATCTCCTTTGTTCAATTACGGAGAGGTCCATGGCTTCGTTGATCCATTTTTGTTCTCGAGCAGTTAAAGAGTTCCAGATGTGGGTGCTCATTAAAACTACATCGGGAAGAACAGTATGCTCATCGATAATATAGTATTTGCATACTTCATAGTGTCTAGAAAGATAAAAACTGGGAGGGTTGTTTTCTGCACCATCCACTACGCCTTGTTGGAGAGAGGTGTAGAGTTCACCCCAAGAAATTGGGGTTGGAGAACCTCCGAAAGATTTGACCATATCGATGGCTGTTTGACTTTCCATAACTCTGATTTTTAAACCTTCCAAATCATTGGGTTTGTCGATGGGTTTGTCAATGGTATAAAAGCTTCTACTACCCGAATCGTAGTACCCCAATCCTTTTAGCCAATATTTTTCTGTACCGGCCAATAATTCATCTCCAATGGGTCCATCAAGCACTCTAAATGTGTGTTCTTTGTCTCTAAAAATGTATGGGATTCCAAATACCTTAATACTGGGGGAGAAGTTTTCCAAAACACCGGCTGATACTTTGGTCATGTCTAAGCTTCCAATTTGAAGTAACTCTAAACACTGACGCTCTGTACCCAATTGTTGACTGGGGTAGATCTGAACTTTAAATTTTCCACCGGATATTTCTTTCAATTTTTCACCAAAATAGACCATTCCTTTATGTACAGAATGACTCGTACTCAATCCATGACCCAAACGAATGATTCTGGTAGTGTTGATATTATCACAGGTGACAAAACTGAGTATGAAAATTATTGCGATTAGCCGTTTAAACTTGAACATTAGATTTTGTATTTAATAAATTCTTTCAAATTGTGATAACATATATTCTCCACCATTTTTCCAAAAAAGGAAAGATCATGAGGCAAAAGGCCTTTTTCAATATCATTTCCAATCATATTACACAACAATCTTCTGAAATACTCGTGACGTGGGAAAGAGAGAAAACTTCGGCTATCAGTTAACATACCGATAAATTTAGACAGCAATCCCATATTGGATAGTGTTCTCATTTGCAATTCCATTCCATCTTTTTGATCGAGAAACCACCAGGCAGTTCCCCATTGTATCTCAACCTTATCGTTGTTGAAATTTCCTGGCATGGTGGCAAATACCTCATTCATGGCGGGATTTAAATTGTAAAGGATGGTGTTGGTGAGTTTGTTTTTATCGTTGAGCATTCCCAGGAGTTTGGAAAGGTTTTTGGCTTGGGCAAAATCCCCAATAGAGTCGCAACCCACGTCGGCTCCCAACTGTTTTTTTAGTTTTTGATTGTTACCTCTTAGAGCCCCTAGGTGCAATTGTTGCGTCCAACCATGATCGTGGTAAATCACAAAGAGTTCGTACAATAGACAAGAATTAAAAAGACTTTCCTCTTCGGCCGTAGGAAGGCTGCCTGAAAGAAGTTTCTCAAAAACTGTATTTGCCTTAGCATGGGTAAAATCACTTGCATGGGTAAACTCCAAACCATGATCGGATATTCTACAGCCATTTTGATGAAAATAATTGACCCTAGATCTGATAGCCTCCAATAGGCTATCAAAGTCAACTATTTCAATTTCCGCAACATCTCCTAAAGCTCTTACATAATCCATGTAATTAGCTCCCTGAACATTAAAAATATTATCGGGTCTGAAGCCAGGTAATACTTCAGGTCCAAATTCTTTGCTCATCGAAATTTTTTTATGATGAGAAAGATCGTCAATGGGATCATCGGTAGTACACAACATTTGAACCTTCATATCATTTAGCAAACCTTTAGGAGTCTTATCTAACAGCTGTCTATTTGTTTCATCAAAAATAGCAGTTGAAGTAGAAGGCTGGAGTAATGTTTTAATCCCAAAGTAGCGCTCCAATTCCAAATGTGTCCAGTGAAAAAGTGGGTTCCCCACAGTAAAGGGAACAGTATGGGCCCATTGGTCAAATTTTTCTTTGTTGCTCACCTCTTTTCCTGTGATGAATTTTTCAGGTACTCCAAGGCTGCGCATAGCCCTCCATTTGTAATGATCACTATCCAACCAAATTTCATTGATACTAGAAAAGGGTTCATTGGCTGCAATCACACCCGGCGACAAGTGATTATGGTAATCTATGATGGGCATGGAAACAGCATATTCAAAGTACAGCCGTTCTGCAGTTTTATTTTCAAGTAAAAAGTTATTTTTTATAAATGATGCCGTATTTATGAATTCCATCATCAGATCATTTTATTGATACCCCATTCAAGTCCCCTAAGTTCAGCAAGTCCTTTGAGTCTTCCTATAGCGGAATAGCCAGGATTGATTTTTAGCTTTAGAAGGTCGTCCAACATTTGATGTCCGTGATCCGGTCGCATTGGGATGGAGGCATCTTTGCGATTTTCAGCAACTCTGCGTCTTTGTTCCCTGATGACTCTAGTGATGATCTCGAACATGTCCACATCACCTGTCAAGTGGTCAGCCTCATAAAAATTCCCCTCTGCATCACGCTTGGTGCTTCTAAGGTGTAAAAAATGAACCCTATCCGCAAAAGCGGTAAAAATAGCAGGGAGATCATTGTCTGCCCTCACACCTAGTGAACCAGTACAAAAGGTAATCCCATTGGATATTGGAGGGACCTGATCAAAAATATATTGATAGTCTGCTTGGGTGCTCATAACTCTGGGTAAACCCAAAAGGGTAAAGGGAGGATCATCAGGGTGAATACACATCCTGATGCCTAATTCTTCGGCCAATGGAATGATCTCAATTAAAAATTTAACCAAATGAGACCGTAATTGATCTGCATTGATTCCTTTGTATGTATTTAACATGGCTTTAAACTCATCCATGGAATATCCCTCTTCCGAACCGGGTAAGCCCTTGAGTATATTATCAGAAATTCTCTGGATATCAAATACCTCTAGATTATTAAAATGATTTTTGGCTTGTTCAATTTCCTCGATGGTGTAATCTTGTTCCGCTCCCTCGCGTTGGAGAATATAAAGGTCAAAAACTCTCAATTCTAAAGTATTATATTCCAATGCAAGAGAACCATTTTCCATGGGCATATCTAATCGGGTTCTTGTCCAATCCAAAATAGGCATAAAATTGTAACAAATAACATAGACTCCACAAGCAGCCAAGTTTTTCATACTCTCTTTATAGTTTTCTATGATCTTTTCAAAATCTGTACTTCTAGTTTTTATTTTCTCGTGAACCGGTAACGATTCTACCACATCCCATGTGAGTCCGGTCTTTTCGATTTCGTTTTTTCTCTTTTGAATTTCTTTCACTGACCAAATATCACCATTAGGTATGTGATGAAGTGCGTTGACAACACCCGTAGCACCGGCCTGCCTTATATCTAATAGAGTTACGGGATCATTTGGTCCATACCAGCGCCATGTTTGTGTCATTTTCATAAAACAAATTAAACTCCACTGAAAGCGCTAAAGCCTCCGTCGATGGGCAGTACAACTCCAGTAATAAATTTAGCGGCATCACTGCATAAGAAATGAATTGCTCCATTGAGTTCTTGCGCTTCTCCAAATCGTTTCATAGGGGTGTTTCTGATGATGGTGTCACCTCTTTCAGTATATGATCCGTCTTCGTTCAACAGTAGTCTTCTATTTTGATTTCCTACAAAAAATCCGGGAGCAATTGCATTCACGCGAACACCCGGTCCAAACTTTAGGGCCATTTCCACAGCCATCGAGCGGGTGAAGTTTTCTATTCCTGCTTTAGATGCAGAATAACCAACCACTCGAGTAATTACCCTGTCCACACTCATAGAAGAGTAATTGATTATAGATCCGCTTTCTTGATCAGCCATAATCTTCCCAAAAATCAATGAGGGGATTACAGAGCCATTGAGGTTTAATTCAGTGACTATTTTAAAGTCATCCATAGACAAATCAAAAATTGTTTGATCAACCGCAATTGTAGCACCAGGTATATTACCTCCCGCAGCGTTGAGTAGTATATCCACCCTTCCCCACCGTTTTATAATTTCTTTGCTTATGGCTCCAATGGATTTCTCAGA
Organism: uncultured Flavobacteriaceae bacterium; assembly: GCA_913020685.1. Lineage (GTDB taxonomy): Bacteria > Bacteroidota > Bacteroidia > Flavobacteriales > Flavobacteriaceae > UBA8316. Next base: position 10,417 of record CAJWAY010000014.1, on the reverse strand, counting down.
AAGAACATTACCAGCAAAACCAATAGCAGTTCCTCCGTCTTTTTTTATGTTATCAACAGTTTTTTGAGCAGACTCTTGAGTAAGATCTAAGATTACAATCTTCACACCAGATTGGGACAAGCTTTGAGCAATACATCCCCCTAGTGCTCCTCCTCCTCCGGTTATGACCGCTACCTTATTTTTTAAATCAAAATTTGGTTTCATTTATCTTACTAAAGTATATAATTATTATCGTCCCAGTAGATCATTTCCCCGGTATCCATGGCTTTAATTCCCATATCAACGGCGTAGGCTGCTTTAGCTCCTATTGTTACACCTGATAGCGGTGCCATATTATTGATAATGGAATCTCTAAAATCAATTAGGGCTTGTTTAGTGGGATCGAGGTGTACAATGTCCAAAGGGGTCCCTTTACCCTCTGACCAATTGTTAGTGGCTCCCGATACACCATCCACTTCACCATACTCGGGTTTATACTCACCCTCGGGATAAAACCAAGCAGCATTGTTAAAAATTGTTAAGGTTCCTTTGTCTCCCATGACCATAATTTTATAACCGTCTTTTGCATTGGAGGTTAAGCAAGTATAGGTGGCTTTTAATCCTTCAGGATATTCATAAATTACTTTGATGTTGTCGTAGGTTTCTCTTCCGTCTTTCCAGTAATGGACACCACCTATCCCTAATGCTTTTTTCGGATTAGCTTTAATAATCCAATTGGCAAAATCAATTTGGTGAGAGCTTAACTCTGCCAAAAGTCCAAAGGAATACTCTCTATACATCCTCCAATTGATTTGTCGCTCCAATGAGGGATCAGGAACCGGTTTTCTCCAATTCCCATTTCGATTCCACTGAGCCTCAATGGAGGTGATTTTACCTACTTTACCATCTTCGATCATATTCACCAACTCTTTGTAAAGTCTTGAGCTGTGGTACTGATGTCCGGTTTGAAAAATTTTATTAGAGGTCTTGCATTTGTTTAAAATGCGCCTAGTAGCGGCAGCCCCTTTAGCTAACGTTTTTTCACAATAAACATGTTTGTCAGCATCCAATGCATCAACTGCAATTTTATCATGGGTATTTAATGGGGTGCTTATGATTACTCCATCAATATTTTTATTGTCCAGTAGTTTTCTGTAATCATTATATAGTTTTGAATTTTTATTATTTCTTATCAAATCAAAACCCTCTTTCAATCGAAAAGACAACGTATCACAGACAGCAATTACATTGATACCAGCAAGATTATTTATCAACTTAATAATTCCCTTACCTCTTCCTCCGGTACCTATCACTCCCATATTTATGGTGCTACTCGGATTGAGGTTGGCCATAAAATTGGGTGAAATGACAGAACCCAAAAGTATTCCACTAGAGTTGCGAATAAAGTCTTTTCGTTTCATTGGAAAGATTAGTTTTTATAAATAATTGAGTTAATTTCTTCGAGTGATTTTCCCTTGGTTTCGGGCATTATAAAAATAGAAAATACAAGTTGCAAAACCATCATAGCGGCAAAAAATGAGAAAATAGGCCAAGGGTTAGTTTGATAGATTGCAATAACTGCTGGTGCTAACAATGTAATAATTGCGGCGAATACCCAGTGAACTCCAGCACCAAAAGATTGCCCTTTAGCTCTGATTCTATTGGGAAATATTTCAGAAATAAAAACCCAAATTACAGCACCCTGTCCCACCGAGTGGGAAGCAATAAAAGCGAATATATTAAATGCAATCCATTCTGGGCTAGACTGAAAATAAAAAGACATAGATACACCTATTAAGCTTATAATGTATCCCAATGAACCCAAAATCAATAGTTGTCTTCTTCCTAACCTGTCAATAAGAAGTAAACCCAGAAAAGTAAAAATGATCATAATGACTCCTATCAATACAGAATTAAATAGTGAAGCTCTTGTACCAAAACCAGCCATTTCAAGAATTTCTGGTGCATAGTATAATATAAAATTAATCCCAGAGAGTTGATTAAAAAATGAAATCAAAAAGGCGAGAATTATGATCTTATTATTGGTTTTATTAATCAATTTTTCATTACTAAAAGAATTACTGTCGGCTGATTTTATTTGATTGAGGACATTTTCGGCTTGTTGGTCGTTGTCATATATTTGTTTTAATGTTTTTAATGCAGCATTGTCGTTCTTTTCAAAAAGGGTCTGCCATCTTGGAGTGTCAGGTATGAAAAATGTCAAAATCAGATACATTAGGGCAGGAAGTGCCTCTATCCCCAACATCCATCTCCAATCTGAAACTCCTTGAAAACCAGTGAGTAGGTAATTTGAAAGATACGCTATTAACATTCCAAAAACCAAACTTAATTGGAACAAAGTCCCAAGAGAACCCCGGTTTTTGGAGGTTGAAATCTCAGAAATATATATGGGAGCCGCAATTGAGGAAACCCCTACTGCTAATCCTCCGATGAATCTAAAAAATGAAAAAGTATAGGGATCCTTGGCTACAGCAGAACCCAAAGCAGAAATTAGAAAAAAAACACCAATCCAACTGAGAGTTTTTTTACGACCAAACTTATTTGAGGGATAGGCCCCAAATAAAGCTCCGAGAACAGTCCCCCAAAGTGCAATAGACATAATAAAAAAACCGTGAAAAAAAGGACTTGTAGACCAAAGTTCCTTAATCGGTAAGTTGGCTCCTGAAATTACAACCGTGTCAAATCCAAACAAAAAACCTGATAAAGCTGCAACTAGAATCCATTTGAATGATTTAGGCATAAAACTAATATTCGTGTGCGGACACTGCTTAAACAAATATAGAGAAACCGTTCGTAAATTTTACTTCACTCATTCGATATTATTTTTAATTAACTTTATAAAAATGAATAAAAATTTATTTATATCATAGTATATTTAGAAAAACTAAGATTCATTGATAACCATAAAGGATATTGCTAAGGAAGCCAATGTATCTGCGGGAACTGTTGACAGGGTTTTGCATAATCGGGGCGGAGTATCTCCAAAGACGGAGACCAAAATCAAAAAGATTTTAAAACAGAAAAAATTTAAAATTAATTTGATAGCCAGTTCATTGGCAATGAAAAAACACCACAATCTGGCAACTTTGATCCCACAATATGACAAGCAGAATCTCTTTTGGAAGTCCCCTTATGCAGGAATTCAGAAAGCAAATCAGGAAGTTAGTGCCTATGGAATTGAAAACAACTTATTTTTCTTTGACCAATTTGATCCGGAGAGCTATTTAAATGCCTTTCGAAAACTTATCAAAACTGAGCCTGACGCACTGGTTATGGTCCCTTTATTTGTAAATGAATCTCATGAAATTATTAAACTCCTCAATCACAAAAAAATTCCTTATATCTTTTTAAATGTGGATATAAAAGGTGAAGGGTTTCGTGGATCAAGGATTAGTAACTTAAGCTATATAGGCCAAAACTCATATGACGCAGGTGTTTTATCGGGGAAATTATCGCATTTATATTCCAAAAATGGAGATGAGTTTTTGATTGTGATGACAAGAAAAAATATTCATGATAATGAGTCAATTAATGAACGTGTAAAAGGGTTTAAAAGTTATTTACAGGATAACGTTTCAAATGCTCATATAAATCAACTAAAATTTGATCAATCAGATGGATTTGAAAAGGTAAAGAAAAAAATCAATTCTTATTTAACTAAAAATCATAGAGTTAGAGTAATTATGGTTCCTTCAAGTCGAGTTTCCCTCATCTGTAGAGCTATTGAAAAGAATCATCTATTAAGACTAAAAATCATTGGCTTTGATACCACTCCCCAGAACGTAGAGGTACTAAAAAAAGGCATTGTTGAGTTTTTGATTTCTCAAAAATCATTCAATCAAGGGTATAAATCAATTATAACTATAGCCAACTATTTGGTTCATAAGGAGATACCTGCCAAAGAAATTCCAACGCCTTTAGAGATCATTACTAAAGAAAATTATAAATACAGTCACTCAGAGGAGCGTAAATATTACAATGAGAATTAAAAGCGGACCCTATTCACCTGATTACCCTCGACATCGTGGTGGGTAAACTCAATACTTGGTAGATTTCCACTACTTACCGAAACAGACAAAAACCCTCCTTTAACTCTCAGAAATTGATGCTCTGGTAGAAAATTCTCTTGCTTCCACCCTCCAGCATGAACATCAGCACCGGCTCCACATCCAAATTCCCAAAGATTTGTGTTTTTATCATGAGTAACATACTGCCAGTGTCGATCACCATTGATAATAAATAGGTTTTTCTGTTTTTTTATAAAATTGAGAATCTCGGCTTGTTCGAAAGAATAACCTGCATTACTAAGATTATCATTTTTATTTTTTCGGTCAGGGCCCAAAATAGGGGAAGAAGTAATCAATACCTTAAAGGTTGCCTCTGAAGCACTAACAGTATCATAAAACCATTGCTTTTGAGCTTTTCCCCAAATGGTTTTATCCGGTCCATCCTCCAAATAGTTTTGATTCCTGTAATTTCTACCCTCTACGATCCAAATCTGAAGATCCTTTCCCCAACGTATGGTTTTGTACCTTTTGGGGTAAGTGGGAAACTGCTCCTCATCAAATATCTCCAAACCCCGCTCAAAAGTAACAGTTCCATAATCCTTTCCCGGGTAACTATCATCATAGCCCACATCGTGATCATCCTTCATAAAATAGGAAGTATAATTGTTGTAAAATGAACGCTGAAAAGGGAGAGCAAACAAACGATTCCACTTAAAACGCATCAACTCCTCTGTCATGGCATAAGGAAAGGGCTTGTCCATGTACTCTATATCTCCAGTATGCACATAAAAATCAGGTTTTAATTTTGACATACTGGGGTATATTTTGTGTCCGTTTTCCATGTCGTCACGACGGTTGTAGTCATGACAGGACACGACACAAAATTTGATATCTTTAGCGGTATTTTCATATGCTGGTAAAAGAAATTGTCCGAAAATACTATCGGAAATTTTTTGCCCTTTATGGGGTCGGGCATAGATTTTTAAACGATACTTCTTACCAGCTTGCAGACCATCCAGTTTCCATTGATGGGTAAAATCTTTGCTGGAATCTACCGCCACCCAATTGGTAATAATAACCTCCACCGGATCTTCATTAGGATAGTAGTGGAGCTGCACCTCCCCGTAAGCCCCCGGGCAATACCCTTCCATGTCTTTAAGTGAAAATCCTTCGGGAATCTGAGTTTTATAGATTCCGTCAATATCTTGGTTTTTAGCCAAGGATTTCATCTTTTCCCTTGAAATCTCCTTAAAAGGATGTCCCTTAAAATGGGCAGATTTGTTTTGGGTCAATCGGGTCCAAAGTATAATAGAATTTTGATCGGCCCAACCGTTTTTTACCCCATTGGCAAAATAGGGCCCATGAACCGGTTCAGGGGATTGACAGGACAATAAAAAAAATCCTATTCCTGTTGTTAGAAGTTTTTTAATCATTTTACATCTTTTGGCGCAAACAATTTTTTTTAACAGATTCGTTAACTGTATCAAATTCTATATGTTATTTAATGAGGGTATTTACAGTATAATTCCCTGATTTAAATTCAAAAACAACAAAATCATCTAATTTATTTTGAAAACTTATGTTCGAATCATTTTGAAAATATTGACCTTTCTTCCAAACTAGCTTTTTATTTACCTCAATTATAAAGGTTTTGGTTTTTGGAATTGGCACATATATTATTGAAGCGGTATTAATTGGAATATTAGCTTTGATTTGAAATCCAAATTCTAAGCTATTTTTTATAAGCTTTTTTATTTTAACATTTATATCCCCCTTTGAAGATGGAACTAACCCTTCACACCACTCTAGATCATATAAATTAGGTTTAATTTTAAATTTTTCCCAGCCCGGTAAAATTGGTTCAATACCAAGCACCTTCTCGGGAAGAAGAGCTGTTGGTCCAGCAGACCAAGCGTGAGATTTTGATCTTCCCAACTTTGGAATCCAGTTTTCAAACCATGCACCATTAAAATCATTTCTATTCATTTGCTCTCCCCAGTTTTTTCTTATATAATCAAGAGCCCATTGGCCTTTACCCTCAGAAAACATAGAATTAAGAAGCCAATAAGAAAAAGATTGTTCACATGATTTACCTTGAGCCTCAATAAACTTTACCAAAGATGGTTTATAATTTTCATCGACAAGATCATATTTTAGAGCATAGACTTGTGTTTGCTGTGTAATTCCTGAACTTTTCAAGCCATCTTTAAATAATTTTTCATTTTTGAGCCACATGAATTTTTGTACAGATTGTTTTATTACTTCAGCTTTCTTATACCATAATTTAGCTTGATTTTTGTCGCCAATTATATTGTGAGCTAACCATGCTGCTGAATTTAATGCACCAAAATATAGACAATTCATTGCAGTATTTTCTCCACTTACATCCATTTGAAAAGTATCTGGATGATCTAAAACAACCCAACCTGGTACTTTTCCTAATAGATTTCTTTCGTCAGATTCATAATTTTCAAAATATTTCAATAATAATTTTAAATTTGGATATATCTCTCTGACTAATTCATGATCCTTATAAAACATATAATGCTCTTTTATCATAAGAATCCATTCTAATTGATAATCAGGGATATAAGCAGAAGTTTTTGGTCCTAAATGATAGTCAGTTGGATGGCGACCACGAATAGCGCCTTCATCAGAAAATCTTTGGGAAAATGCGCCACTTAGAATGGAGTAATCATGTAATAATTTTATGTTTGTATCAAAACTATACGCTGAATAGCGAAGCATATAGCGACTATCTCCTGCAATATATTGTGTTTGCTCACGCCAAGGAGTGTCCATCCAAGTGTCCTGAGCGCAAATCTGCATGGACCATCTTCCAATTTTCCATATATCATTTAGCATACTATCTGAGCATAAAAAATATCCTCTATTTTTTACTGGAAATGATCTGAATTCTGCTGAAACATTTTCAATTTTAACTTCTTTATTTTCTTTTATAGCCAAATATCTGAGGGATCTCCAAGTTATAGGGTTCCAACTTTGAAGACCCTTTTTAGTAATATAAAAGTCGATATAATTTACATTGTCAGTCATTAATGGAATGCTATCTTTTCCAAGTGTCTCAGCCGTTCCAATTTCAAAGGTTAATCCTGACTCACTTGAATTAGCAACGAAACGTGGGTAAGCAGTTATGGCTTTTCCAAAATCATAAATATGAAGGCCGTTTCTAATCCATTTTCTCTCAGGAGTGATATTTTTAAAAAAGGTACGCTCCCTGTTAATTACTACAATCTTATTCCATGGATCTATAGGAGGCACCCCAATTTCAGTGGCATTTTCCCAATTAGAATCATTAAAATGGTTAAGTTCCCAACCATCGTGTGCAAGTCTTGCATCGTACTTTTCTTGCCTTCCTATAGTGTGATCAATTTGACGGTGATCAGTTTTGTTGTTCCACGCTTTTGCTTTTGCAACTAGCCAACTTTTATCAGTGTTGAGCTTGATAATTTTTTCTTCAGAGTCGATAATTTTCGATTGAAAGAAAAAGCCTCCTTTCCCGTTCATTCTGTGATGTAATCCTTCCCCTACATTGTAAACAAGAGCAGCTATTGTATTTCCACCTAGTTTAAGATAAGGAGAAATATCAATTTCCTCATAGGTTTGATACTCGGGGTCAGGGTTAGTTGGAACACGATCAATATATTCACCATTTATATAAATTTCGGCGAAGGAAAAGGCTGAGACATATGCTTTTGCCTCTTTTATTGAGTTCATCAATTTAAACCTTTTACGAACATGTAAGTAATAATTTTTTGGATTTGGGTCCCCAGAGTCCCAAATCCAATTTGCCTCTGGCTTCTGTCCTTCAAAGGATTCGGTGTCAGGTGATATAAAACCTTCTTTGCTGGAAATTCTATTTTGACATATGCAAAGTTGAAATATTATAAAAAAGAATAGAAATATTGTCTCTTTTTTTAATTTCATAAAAATCTTTATCAATCGAGTTTAATCTGGTTATTTATTAATAATTTTTTACCATCTTTTTAAATTTAACATCTAATAAATCCATATTAAAATGAATACCTAATCAAAGGTTAATTCTGCATTATTCTTTTCCGGATCAAAAAACTCAAAATCCATTCTATCAATTTTGTTTCCTCCTACAAAAACATTTTTTAGATGAACGCTTAAATCATTCTGCTTAGTTTGAATATAATGTCTGAAAAAGGCCCATTTTTTTGGAAATGTCTCCCCGAAAATACAATCCTCAATGGTAATATTTTGGATTCTCCCCAAAGGAGAAGTTTCTCTATTTCTTTTTGTAATGTAAAAGTTTATACCTGTTTGTTTTCGGTCTGGATGACAAAATTCAGAGTGAATATTTTTAAAGAGAACTTTCTTCACTAAAGCTCCATCTCTTACATTTATTCCCATTACTCGATCTGATTCGATAATGTCGTTATTTTCAAAAATAATATTATGCATCAATTCACAATAGGTCTCTGTTCCTATTTTTAAACCAGTTTTTTTAGTTAAAAAGACATTATTTCGAATGATAATTCTCTCTGCATTAGGGATTTGTTGGTCATTTTCGCCATATCCTGTACATTTTATAGCAACAGTATCGTCTCCAGCCCATCCAAAAGAGTTTTCAATCAATACATCACTGGAACTGTCGGGATCCCATCCATCCAAACTTCCAAGATATTTATTTTCAACAGGGTTATTCATTAATTTACAATATCGAAAACTAATGTGCTTGGAGTTGAGGATATGAGTATTCCATCGGGCAGCATCCTTTAATATTATTCCTTCTATTTGAACATTAGTTGAGCGGTAAATGAATAATAGTCTTATTCTACTCTTTGAAGATTCCTCAGGGTGAGAAAGAGCATTAATTTGGGTCCCATTGCCATCTATTGTACCCAAGCCAGAAATACGGAGGTTTTGAACATCTTTGACAAGAATAAAATGATTGATATTTGTTTTGTCCTTTGAATAATAACTAATAAGAGAATTGTCATCAGCTATAATTCTTGCATTTTTAGCAAGGTGAATATTGCTATTACTCCTAAACTCAAGTTTATTTGTCTTATATTTTCCAGGCGGGAAATAAAGTGCTTTTTCGCTACCAGAAATATTATTCAAAGCCATTTGAATTTTTGAAGTTTCATTTATTTGACCGCTATTGTCAATACCATATTGGTCAACTATGTTTACACTTTTGTCCGGAACAACTTCGGGAGTTTCAAATAATAAAACCAAACGTTTTGTAAAGTCTTGATCTTGGCTAAATCGAATAACGACATAACCCAGTCGATCCATTCTAAAATAAAGTTGATTGCCTGATTTATCAGCTTTTATTTTATATCGCTTTGGTGAGATTGACCATTCAGAAGCATTAAAAGAAAAATCGGAAGAAGCTACCCTAATATTAATAGGCTTTCCTCTAAAAGTAATACGAGCAAATTTATAGCTCGATAAACCATGATTTAACGGAACCTCGTTTTGTTCGTGAACTTCAATACGATTACCATCAGCAAAAACGTTAAAGGTCTGCGCTTTTAATTGAAAAACTAATAAATAAATAAAAATTGAAAGAAAAGACCGCATAAAATAAATTTCTATTTAAATAAAAGTATTTTTTTCAAATTAATTGCTCTGTGAAATAATTTATCGGGCAAATGCTGGGTTGTATTTTCCCCTTAAGTTAAAGCCAGGAAAGTTACGCATGGTCGAATATCGCGGGTAGCTGTCAAATACTGGATTGTCAGAAACACGCGGATCGCCCTGCTCTTTTAGATCAGATAGCAGTTGTTGTTTGAGTTGGATTAACACCTCTCTATACTCTGGGAACACAGCAATATTTTGAGTGCAATAGGGATCTTTTTGAATGTCGTACAATTGTTCTTGTGGTCTTTTAGCAAATGCCCTATCAAAATATGGGGTGTCTTGCATGGCCATGACTTCCTCCTTAGAAGGTGAAGGGTCTACATCGTGGTAGCCGGGATAGAGGGATTTGAAACCTTTAACCATGCTTCTTTGGTCATTCTCAGGAGTTGAGTGAACCGGGTCTCCCTGAGGCCAGCGTTCAGGATTGAAGTGATGCACATATAAGTATTCTTGGGTTCTGATTGCTCGGGCAGGGTAACCCAAATTATCCGGTCTGGCATGGGTATGGCGTTCCCTTCCGGTAAGTACATACTCTTTGTGTGGGGAATGTTCTTTATTTGTCAAAACAGGGAGTAAACTTTTTCCGGTGGGCGTCATGGCATCTTCCAATCCCACGAGTTCCATTAAAGTAGGCGCCAAATCTATCAATCCGACAGGCTCATAAACCTCTTTTCCTTTTATGACATTAGGCAGTGAGATCGCCAGTGGAACATGGGTACCAAACTCCTGAACATTGGCTTTAGCATAAGGAAAAGGCATGCCGTTGTCGGCCG
>CAJWAY010000013.1 GCA_913020685.1 uncultured Flavobacteriaceae bacterium | reverse complement strand
CTTAAAACCGTTTCCAAAGGATATGCATCATTTGACTATTCTCCGATTGGGATGCGTCCGTCGAAACTGGTAAAAGTAGATATATTGTTAAATAGCAATCCTGTAGATGCACTTTCTGCGCTAATTCACGCCGACAACGCATACTCTATAGGTAAAAAAATGTGCGAAAAGCTGAGAGAGTTGATACCACGGCAACAATTTGACATACCCATTCAGGCAGCCATTGGGGCGAAAATCATTTCCAGAGAAACTATAAAAGCTCTTAGAAAAGACGTTACCGCAAAGTGTTATGGAGGAGACATTACTCGAAAGCGAAAATTGCTCGAAAAACAAAAAAAAGGGAAAAAGAAAATGCGCCAGGTTGGCAGTGTAGAAATTCCCCAACAAGCATTTATGGCGGTATTAAAGTTAAATGATTGAAGTTCCTTTATTATCCTCTAAAAATCTATTTTGATCTGCTTTTTATTTTTTTATTCTTGAATTCGCTAATTCAACCTGCCTTTCCGATTAGCAATTACATTGCTAATTTTATTTACTAAGGGTATTTAAGTAAACAAAATAAAAGTTAGAGTTTCTTTAAAATTTCCATAATAATCGTGAAAGTAGTTTAAATCCTTTTTGTTACACATGAAAACAATAATTTAAGTGAAATCCATTTAAAACACAAACAATTGTCGACTGAGAAAAAATTTGGATGGTGAAAATTGAATTTTTATATTGTAGGTATGAGTTCAATCTCTTTCAAAAAAATCTTGGTAGGGTTTGCCTTTTCGCCCAACCTAAAGGCCAACATATACGAGTCTCTTAGGTTGGCCAATTATTTTAAGGGTGAACTGATCTTTATCCATGCAGGAAGTAAGACTCCAGAAAAAGAGTCGCGATTTAGGGATATAGTAGCATCCAGTCCAGTTAGGTGTTCTAAAATAAACATAGAATGGATAGCGGGAAACCCCGTCCGTACCTTATTGGGGGCCAGTGAAGAATTTGATGTAGATCTAATTCTATTAGGAGCATTAAAAAGAGAAAATGTAGTAAAGTTTTATTTGGGATCAATTGCTAGGAAAATTACCCGAAAGGCGAAGTGTTCGGTTTTATTGTTGATCAATCCCTCATTGGAAAGAAAGCCTTGTCAACACATTGTAGTCAATGGATTTGACAGTCCACAAACTAAAGATACTATTGAATCCTCGTTTGTGGTTGCAAAAGCTTTGGGGGCAAAAAAAATATCTTTGGTAGAGGAAATAAGTCAATCCAAAGTTGCTATTTCTGTCGATGATGACAGAAGTTTGAGACAGGCCACCATCAAAAAAGAAAAGCTCAGGCGTCAAGAACAAATACGAGTTAAGGATGTTTTAAAAAAACTCCCTTCCAAACTTACAACCAATATTAATTGGACAACCCAAAGCATTTTTGGAAGAAGAGGATACTCTATTGGGCATTATGCCAAAGTTGTTCGTGCTGACTTGTTGGTTATGAATGCTCAAGAGAATCTCAGTTTTATTGACAGGCTATTTACAAGGGATCTTGAGCATATACTGGCAGAATTGCCCACAGATGTGTTAATCATAAACTCCAAAGGAAATGAGTAATGCCTCGCCTATAAAGCAATTTATTGCTGGCTTACCGAAAAATATCTTTTCAGGGTTTGTAGTTTCCCTCATCGCCTTGCCTTTAGGGTTAGGATTGGCTATTGCCTCCGAGGCCCCACCTATGGCAGGTATTGTCGCAGCCATAGCTGGCGGTATGGTAGTTTCTATTCTAGGTGGATCACACCTCACCATAACTGGTCCTGGGAATGGTCTGGTTATTGTAATTCTGTCCGCCATTATTGGATTAGGAGAGGGAGAAACCTATAAAGAAATCATCGCCTCTGGTTATTTGTTCACCTTGGCGGCCATCATGCTCTCTGGTCTTTTACTTTTTCTGTTCGGGCTTTTCCGCTTGGGTGCCTTAAGTGAATTTTTTCCTTCTTCCGCATTGCAAGGTATGTTAGCTGCCATTGGGGTGGGTATTCTGGCCAAACAGTTTCACGTAATGTTGGGCTTTACAGATGTCAAAGGCAATACAATCAATCAATTGGTTCAAATCCCTAACTCCATCATAAATTTATTAAACAGTCCCTCGGGGGAATTGATTTTAGCGAGTTCTATTGGGGTGTTGAGTTTGGTTTTTTTATTTTCCTATGCCCGTCTAAGAATTTCTGTTTTTCAATTGATTCCTGCCCCTATGTGGGTTGTAATCGCCTCAATAGGAGTGATGTATTATTATGATCTGATCTTAAAAACCCCAGATGTATTGGGTTCTAATCTAATGATCACGATTCCTGATAACCTTCTGGCTTCACTGCCTAGACCTGACTTTGGGAAAATATCAACCTCTGATTTTATGGGCCACACCATGTCTATAACCCTTGTGGCTGTTATTGAGTCATTGTTAAGTATCAAAGCTGTAGATAAGCTAGACCCATTGAAAAGAAGATCTAACATCAATAAGGATCTTAGGGCCTTAGGTATAGCAACAGTTGTTAGTGGGTTTTTTGGGGGACTAAATGTAGTAACAGTTATTGCAAGAAGTTCAGTAAATGTAAATAACGGAGCAAATAATCGCTCTGCTAACTTTTTTCACGCTGCCTTTTTAGTTGTTTTCATTCTGTTATTTGCAAAACAAATTCAAAAAATACCAATGCCTGCTCTTGCGGCAATTTTAGTTTATACTGGATACAGATTGGCTGCACCCAAAAACTTGTTGCGTATTTATAGGATAGGAAAAGAACAAGCCATCATTTTTGTAACCACTTTGTTAGCAACGCTCATGACTACTTTGACCACAGGAATTCTTTTGGGGATATTAGTCACAATTCTGGTCCACATCATCATCAACAAAAGTGGGGTTCTATTTTACCGTAATTGGCTCAAGCCAAATGTTTTGATGTATTTGGAAGAGGAGTCAGGCAATTATTATGTCAGTGTAAAGAATTTTTGCAGCTTCCTTAACTTTTTTAAGCTTAAGTCCAAATTAGATGAAATTCCTCCAAGTGCTCACGCCATTATCGATTTTTCTCTTTGTGAATTTGTAGACCATACAGTTATGGAGGGGCTTAACGATTATAGCCGAAACTTTTCCCGTCAGAGTGGGTTTTTTGAAATCATTGGACTTGATGTTCACGAAGCTAAGACAGAGCACCCTTTTGCCCTTCGCAAAAGCTTGCCAGAATCGTCTCTTTTGAATTTTCAAGTTTCTTTAACCAAAAGGCAAAAGCTTCTGCAAAAATTATCTACCATCTTAGATTGGGATTACCTTGCCGAACCCCTTTCAAACTACGATAACTTAGAGCGATTTTATTATTTCAAAACCAAATGGATTAACTATCGATACAACAACTTAGAAAGCAAAAACAAGGAATTCTTGCTGTTTGATCTATCATACAGTGAGGGTGCATTTATTGCAAGGGAGGATTTAAGGTCGACCTTTTTGCAAATAAAAGTCTCAAATAAAATGCCGGTATTTGCTATGGATAAAGAAAACTTTATGACCACAATATTTCAATTGTCTGGGCTAGAAGATATTGACTTTAAAAGATATCCCGATTTCTCAAGAAGGTTTTACTTAAGAGGTGAGGATGTAAAATCAATTCGATCATTTTTTACAGATGATCTTATCTACTTCTTTGAAAGCCACCCTGCTTACTACTTAGAATCTGATGGAAACACTCTATTGATTCGTAGCAAAGAACGACTGGCTAGCATCCAAGAAATAAAACAAATGTTAGCTTTTGCAGAGGAACTTCTTAAAGTTTTGGAGAATAAATAGATTTATCTTTTACATTTAAGATTAAGGGAATTATATTTAAAATGTTTAAAAAGCTATTGGTCATGAAGCTTAAAATTATTCCATTGATTGCCGTTTGTTTTTTTGGCATATTGAATTCGCAACAAAAAAGAACGATAGGAAGTATTGAGCGATTACTTCCTGAAATAAATGATTTAGTTGCTCCGGGAGCCAAAATTGAGGTCCTTGCCGAAGGGTTTGGGTGGTCTGAGGGACCCGTTTGGGTGGATCGGCTCGATGCCCTTTTGTTTTCTGATGTCCCAGGCAACAAGATCTACCAATGGGATGAAAAAAATGGGCTAAGTATCTTCCTTAGTCCCAGTGGTTATACCGGAATTGCTCCCAGAGGGAATAAAGGAAGTAAAAATGCCACGAGCCGGGATGAAAGCGGTTCAAATGGACTGATCTTAGATAAAAATGGCCAGCTGATCATTTGTATGCATGGTGATAGGAGGGTTGCTCGTCTTGATGATTGGGTAAAAAAAGGCTTTACTACCATTTCTAGTAAATACCAAGGTAAATATTTTAACAGTCCAAATGATTTAGTATATGCAAAAAATGGTGATCTATATTTCACAGACCCCCCATACGGTTTGAAAAAGGGGGACGGGGACTTTTTAAAAGAATTGCCTTTCAATGGTGTGTTTAAAATTACACCTTCGGGAGAACTTTCTTTGATCATTAGCGACCTAACTCGACCCAATGGGGTAGCAATTTCCAATGACCAAAAGATATTATACGTTGCTGTTTCTGATCCAAAGGACCGAAGAATCATGGCGTACGATATAACTCCTAATGGCGTCGAGAATGCCAGAGTCTTTTTTGACGATGATGGCTTGGGAAAACATAACCGCGGAAATTTTGATGGACTAAAAATACACTCCTCAGGTACGATTTTCTCTACTGGACCTGGAGGTGTTCTAGTTATTACCCCCGACGGTGTTCACCTTGGCACAATTAAAACCGAGCAGAAAACAGCTAATTGCGCTTTTGACTCTAACTATCAATATCTCTATATGACAACCCATATGTACCTAACACGGATAAAATTATAGTCTTGTGGAACTTCACTCCATAGCATGCGGTAACTTTAAGTTGGATGGTGGTGCCATGTTTGGTGTTGTCCCTAAAACACTTTGGGAGAAGACTAATCCTGCTGATTCAAACAACCGTATTGAAATGTGTAGCCGATCTTTGCTGGTTGAAGATGGTGACCGACTGATACTCATTGATACTGGAATGGGTAACAAACAAAACGAAAGGTTTTTTAGCTATTATGACCGGTGGGGTGACGAAAACTTGGACCAATCCTTACTTCAAAAAGGGTTTCATAGGGACGACATCACAGATGTTTTTTTCACACATCTCCACTTTGATCACTGTGGTGACGCAGTAATAAGAAATAAGAGTGGCGTGCTTGAGCCTGCATTTAAAAATGCTGTTTTTTGGTCCCATGAAAATCACTGGCAGTGGGCTACCCAGCCCAATCCGCGTGAAAAAGCCTCTTTCTTGCCGGAAAATATCTTACCTATTGAAGAAAGTGGACAGCTTCAGCTTCTTAAGGGAGAAAATTTTTTGTTGGAGAAAACACCTTTAGGTTTTGATGTTATTGTTGTAAATGGTCATACTGAAAAACAAATGTTACCCCTAATAAAATATAAGGGAAAGACATTGGTTTTTGCTGCTGATCTTATACCAACAGCAGGCCATTTACCGATACCTTATGTGATGGGTTATGATACAAGGCCCTTAATTACCATGGAAGAAAAAAGTCACTTTTTAAGTTTAGCATGCGAGGAAAATTTCTTGTTATTTTTAGAACATGATCCATACAACGAGATGATATCTTTAAAACAAACGGAAAATGGTGTAAGATTGAGTGAAAAACAAACTTTAGCAGACTATTTTTAATGAAAGGGTTTTTTTATTTACTAGGTTGTACCATGATGATTTCATGTAGCACCATTAAGTTTACAGGAAATCCCACAACTAAACCATTAATCGACTACAATAAAAAAGAGCCGTTGGTCGAATACGAGAAAAAGTTCTGGCATTTAATGGATCCCCTCAGGGATAGCGTTGCTGGGATGAGTGTAGACCGAGCCTACGAAGAATTAATCAAAAATCAAAAAGGAGAAAAAATAATTGTTGCTGTTATAGACTCTGGAGTGGATATAAATCACTCTGATTTGCAGGGAGCCATTTGGACCAATAAAGATGAAGTGCCAAACAACCTTATCGACGATGATAAAAATGGATACATTGATGATATCCACGGTTGGAATTTTTTGGGAGACTGCGATTTAGAAAACATGGAGTCTGTTAGATTACAAAAGAAAGAGAGACCGGGATCAGAAGTTTATGAAAAGTTTGAAAAAGACCGCCAAAAAAATATTCAAAGCAAAAAAGAAGAGCTAATTAGTGTTCAGGGTATGATCCAAAAGTATAATGAATCAGATAGTATTATTAAGGTTGTCCTAGCAAAGGAAAAATATTCACTAATTGAAGTTGAAAATTTTATGCCTAAAACTTTTTCCCTAATGGAGGCTTTGATTTTTAGACGTTTTTTAAATGAAAATAAGTTGACAAAGTCGAAGCTAGAGATGTACCTGAAAGGTGCTCAAAATAGTATCAATTGCCATTACGAAATTGATTTTGACGGTAGGGCTATCGTGGGGGATGACCCTGACAATATAAATGACAGGAGTTATGGAAATGGAAATGTAATAGGCCCTGAAAAGGACGGAGCCGGCCATGGCACTCATGTGACGGGTATCATTGCGTCCAGCCGAAATAACAAGAAAGGTAATAGAGGTGTTTTTGATCAAGCTAAGATTATGGTTTTAAGAGCAGTTCCTGACGGTGACGAGTACGACAAAGATATTGCTTTGGCTATAAGATATGCTGTAGACAATGGTGCTAAGGTAATCAACACCAGTTTTGGAAAAGGATACTCTCCTCACAAGGAATGGGTCTGGGACGCATTAAAATACGCAGAAAAAAAAGATGTTTTAATTGTCAATGCTGCTGGAAATAGCGGGGCAAACGTTGATCCTGGCAACAAAAAAACTTATATAAGTGATGAGGTTGACGGAAAAGAAATAGTTTCTAATTTTATAAACGTTGGTGCTATTAATAGCTCCTTCAGTAAAGATCAAGTTGCCCCCTTTTCAAACTTTGGGTCTGTGAACGTAGATGTTTTTGCTCCTGGATCAAATATTTGGTCCTCGGTACCAAACGAAAAATATGAATTTTACAGTGGAACCTCTATGGCAGCACCAAATACCTCGGGTGTGGCTGCAGTAATAAGATCCTTCTTTCCAAAATTAAAGGCTTATCAGGTTAAGCACATTATTATGAACTCAGGGGTACCGCTCTACCCAACCTTAAAAAACCCCAAAACAGGAGAGTTAGTTAACCCCAAAACACTATCCATATCTGGAAAAGCCGTCAACTTATACAATGCTCTGATATATTGCTCAAATAAAAGTTATAAAAAATGATAACAAAAACCTGTCTTTTTATTTTACTTTCCCTTAGTTTATCAGCTTATTCACAAAACTACTGGCAACAAGCTGTTGATTATAAAATGGAGGTGGATATAGATGTCAAAACTTTTAAATATTCAGGCAAACAAGAATTATTATACACAAACAACTCACCAGATAGTCTCAAGAAAGTTTTTTACCACCTCTACTTCAACGCCTTCCAACCTGGAAGCGAAATGTCAGAAAGGATCAAAACCGGTAAGGATCAAAACAAGCGGTTTGGTATTGATATTGACTCGCTAGAACCTAGTGAAGTTGGTTATTTAAAAGTTTCTAACTTAAAACAAGATGGAAATGTATTAAAGCACGAACTTTCAGAAACCATCTTAGAGGTATTATTATCAAAGCCGCTTATGCCTGGAGAAACCACTAAGTTAACTTTAAATTTTGAAGGTCAGGTACCAAAATTGGTGAGAAGAGCTGGTAGAAATTCTTCGGAGGGTGTTGCTCTATCTATGGCTCAATGGTACCCTAAATTAGCAGAATATGACTACGAAGGCTGGAATGCTGAACCTTATTTAGGAAGAGAGTTTCATGGTGTTTGGGGAGATTTTGATGTAACACTGACTCTAGATAAAAAATATGTAGTTGCGGCAAGTGGATACCTACAAAATCCGGATGAGGTAGGCCATGGTTACAGTGAGAAAAGGGGGAAACAAAAAAAAGGAAAACTTAAATGGCATTTTTTGGCTCCAAGAGTGCACGATTTTACTTGGTCTGCGGATCCCGAATATATTCACGACACACATATGGGGCCTAATAATGTGCTTTTACATTTCTTTTATAAGGATAACCCAAAATACAATGAAAATTGGAAAAACCTTCAACCTAAAACTGCAGAATTGATGCGCTTTTTCAATCAAACAATTGGCAAGTACCCATATCGACAATATACAGTAGCACAAGGGGGTGACGGAGGAATGGAATATGCTATGCTAACTTTAATTACCGGTTATAGGAGTTTTGAGAGTTTAGTGGGTGTAACTGCTCATGAGCTGGCTCATTCTTGGTTTCAACATGTTTTGGCAACTAACGAGATGAAATACGAGTGGATGGATGAGGGCTTCACAACTTACATCTCTACTTTGGCAAAGGACAGAATTCTAAACGAAAACAACTTTTTTCCACTTCAAAGATCCTACGATAGTTACTTTTATTTGGTAAGATCAGGAAAGGAGCAGCCCCAACAAACAAACGCAAACCGTTATGACTATAATTTAGCCTATGAAATTTCAGCATACAGCAAGGGATCGGTTTTTCTAAGTCAATTAGGGTATATCATTGGAGAAGATAAATTGTCAAAAACCTTAAAAGAGTATTATCGTTTGCATAAGTTTAAACACCCTGTCCCAAATGACTTTAGACGTGTTGCAGAAAGGGTATCTGGGATTCAACTAAAGTGGTATCTAACGGACTGGACTCAAACTACCAACACCATTGATTACAGTATAAAGTCTGTTAAAGCAGATGGATCAAGGGCGTTAATAAATATTGAAAGAATTGGGTCTATGCCGATGCCTTTAGAGGTGTTGGTTAACTTTAAAGACAGCACCTCTGAGATTCACTATATTCCGATTACTTTAATGAGAGGAGAGAAAGAAAACCCTTATTCGGTGAAGTGGACGGTCCACAAGGATTGGCCATGGGCTCGCCCGGAATATGAATTTGCAATCAACCGCCCAAAGTCAGATATCGTTGACATATATATTGATCCTTCCTATTACATGGCCGACATTAATCGCGAAAACAATGCTTATTTAAATCAGCCGTGAAAAAAAAAATTGGTTTAGAGAGGCTTAAAAGTAAAAATCAAATTGACCTTGTTTTTAAAGAAGGAAAAGCCGTCAGATCAGGTGCTTTGATTATGCATTTTTTTAACCCTAAAGAAGCTTCAAAAAAAACTTACATTGGGGTGAATGTTTCAAAAAAGTCAATACCCCTAGCCTATCGGCGCAACCGAATAAAGAGACAGATAAGGGCCATGATTATTAAACAGGAGAGGGTGTTACTCTTTTCTTTACCGCCTGGGTTTTACATGTTTTTATACAATGGAAAGTTTGGTGTTAGCTCTAAAAGTTTGTTTCAAGACATTCAGGGTCTGATCAAAAGCTTTGCAAAATAGGGTTAAAATACATGGAACAGTGTGGAATCCCATCCTCTAGGTAAATTTTTCCTCTTTCAACAAAACCACACTGATTGTAAAACTTTTTGAGATAAACTTGTGCGGAAATTTTTATGATTTGGTTGCCAAAATGTTCCTTGCAAAAACTTACACTTTTCTCTACCAACTTAAAGCCTATGCCCTTCCTTCTATATTGTTTTCTAGTAATTATCCTACCAATCCTGACGTGTTCTTTGTCGATTGTTCCTGGTGGAAAGATCCGAGAGTAGGCTATAAGTTTTTTTTTATATCCAAGCAAATGTGTGGCCTTTGAGTCTTTACCGTCCAAATCCTGATAAAGGCAATCCTGCTCTACAACAAAAACAGATGCCCTTAGTTGTAATAGGTCGTAAAGCTCGCTCAGCGTTAATTCCTCATATTCTTTAAATAACCATTCCATTGTTTATGAACAAGGTATTTTTTCAATTCTTTTTTGGTGTCTCCCCCCCTCAAAAGGCGTGGAAATAAATAGATCAACCATTTCAAGCGCTTTATCCTTACTTATAAACCTGGCTGGTATGCTTATTATATTTGCGTTGTTATGTTGTCTGGATAGTTTAGATATCTCTGCAGACCAACAAAGTGCCGCTCTTATTTTCTCATGTTTGTTGGCAGTCATTGCCGCACCATTGCCACTACCACAAATGATAATACCCATATCAACTGTCTTGTCTTCTACGTCTTGAGCGACTGGATGAATGAAGTCTGCGTAATCAACACTTTCCGCTTTATTGGTCCCGTGGTTGTGTAAAACATGTCCTTTACTTTCTAGATACAAAATAATCGTTTCCTTTAAATCCAAACCTGCGTGGTCATTTCCAATTGATATATTCATTTTTCTTTTTCTATAAAGTTAAAACATTCCTTTTGGCTGTTGGTTGTTCTATTGATTAATTGTTGATAAGATTGTATTATTATCAAGCCTCTTTTTTAAAATAATTTTATCTATTAAAAACATCAATTAATGCAATTTTAGTTGTTATAATTAATCTTCCGTTTATGAAGGTATTCTACTTTCTTTTTAACATTAATAGTGTTCATATATGTGTGAATTAATAAACATTTGATTGATTTTAACGGTTGTTGATATTTAATTCAATTTCTTCATTGCCAACTTTTTAATATTAAAACTATGATTTATAAATGGTTTATAATATTCTATTATTAAATCTTACATTAAATATTCCTTAAACTTATTACTCTAATTCACAGTATATAATAATCATCATTTTTACTTAAATATTAAAAAAAGAAAGTGATATAATTGTTAAGGGTTTTAATAAGTTGATCCACATACAAGAAAAGAAAGCCTAAATTTGCAAGAGATTAAAACTTGATGTCAAAAAAGAAAAAATCGGACAGAAATATTAGGGGAAAAGTTCTTAATATTTTTAAAGAAAATCCTGGAAAATTATTCAATTACAAACAAATTGCTTCAAAGCTTAAAATTAAAGATACCCAAAAAAGAAATTCGGTAATCAAAGCTATGGGGGAACTCAATGCTTTTAAAATTATAGATCAAAAGAGTCCAGGTAAGTATGTTTTTATTTTGGATAATAAAGACTTCGTAGAAGGGATCATTGAAATGACAATGTCGGGTAATGCTTATCTTCATGTATTTGAAAAAGAAGAAGATATTTTTATTGCCCGTAGAAACACCAATAGATCACTTGATGGAGATAGGGTTTTAGTTTATCAAATTAAAAAAAGAAACAATGGAAAAAAAGAAGGAGAGGTTGTAGAGGTATTGGAAAGAACCACACAGGATTATGTAGGTATTCTTGAGAAAAAAAAAGACTTTGGGTTTGTAAATATGCGTGGTACTAGAATGCCTACTGACTTTTTTATCGAAAAAGAAGAAATAAAAGATTTTGATGATGGTGACAAGGTTGTGGTTCGTTTCAAGGATTGGCCAAAAAGGGCATCATCCCCCTTTGGTAAAATTATAAAATCATTAGGTAAACCGGGAGAGCTAAATACAGAAATGCATGCAATCATGTTTGAGTATGGATTCCCGAATGCTTTCCCTCCTGAAGTAGAGGATTTTGCTCAACAACTAAATTTAGAAATAGAACCAGAAGAAATCTCCAAAAGAAAGGACTTTAGGAATAAAACAACATTTACCATTGATCCTGTAACAGCAAAAGATTTTGATGATGCACTTTCCTTTACACCCTTGAATAACGGAAGAACAGAAATAGGGATTCATATTGCAGATGTATCACACTATGTTAAACCTGAGAGTATTCTTGACTTAGAAGCATATAATAGGGCTACATCTGTTTATCTAGTTGACCGAGTTGTTCCCATGCTACCAGAAATTTTATCAAACAGAGCCTGTTCTCTTAGGCCTCAGGAAGAGAAATATACTTTTTCTGCCGTTTTTACAGTAAATGAAAGAATGGAAATAGAAAAAGAGTGGTTTGGGAAAACCGTAATACTTTCAGACCATAGATTTTCCTACGAAGAAGTTCAATGTATTTTGGACAGTGGAGGTAAAACAGTAACTGCTGATGTATCTTTAACCCAAAAAGAATATTCAGTATCCAATGAGATTTTAGCAGCCCTCCAAAAACTGGATCATTTCGCCAAAATATTACGAAAAAAAAGAATGTCTAATGGAGCACTTTCTTTTGACCGAGTGGAAGTTAAATTTAATTTGGATCATGAAAATAATCCAGAAAGTATTTTTTTTAAGAGTTCGAAAGATGCTCATAAATTAGTGGAAGAATATATGCTTTTAGCCAACAAAAGAGTAGCGGAGTTCATCGGAAAATATAAACCAAAAAAAACCTTTGTCTACAGGGTTCACGATTTACCAGATCAGGATAAACTGATGAATTTAAAAACCATTGCAAACAAATTAGGATATAATTTTAATCTTGAATCCAAACAAATCAATACTTCTCTCAACAACTTACTTAAAGATACCCATGGAAAAAGGGAACAAGAACTTATAGATACACTAGCTATTAGATGTATGAGCAAAGCAGAATATACAGTTGACAACATAGGACATTACGGCCTGGCACTGGATTACTATACTCACTTTACCTCTCCCATAAGAAGGTACCCGGATATTTTAGTTCATAGATTATTAGAATTTTATTTACTTGGAGACCAAGGAATTAACACACTTTCGCTTAAAGAGTCATGTATTCATGCGTCCAATAAAGAACAGTTGGCCACAAAAGCAGAAAGAGATTCTATAAAATATATGCAGGTGAAGTTTATGTTAGAAAAAATTAATCAGGTCTTTGAGGGGGTAATTTCTGGTGTTACAGACCGAGGAATATATGTAGAAATCATTGAGAATAAATGTGAGGGTCTCGTAAAAATGTCTGAATTACAAGGAGATTATTTCATTTATAATGAAAAGACTCATAGCCTCGTAGGAGAGAGAACAAATAAAATTTATCAATTGGGAGATCCAGTTAATGTTGTAGTAAAAAAGGCAGATCTTGTTAAAAGACAATTGGATTTTATTTTAGGAGAATAAAAAGAATAATTAATTTTGAGTGAACTCAACAAAATAAACATGCTTCGACCTTCTTTTATATGTTTAACTTTTATAATGGCCTTGTCTAATTTAGTTTTAGCACAAGAACTAGACCCACAAAAGAATTCAAATTATGAAAGACAACTGAATATTAAAGATTTTATAAACTTAAAAGTTTATTCAGGCATAGAGGTAAAACTCGTACCATCAGATGTAAATAAGCTATTGATTAGCGGAGAAGACCGAATGGATGTAGTAGCAAAAATTAAAGGACAAACGCTCAAAATTAGACATTCATTGGAACATATTTTTAACCCCACTTTTACCTATGTTGAAGTATACCACACAGGGCTATTAGATGAAATTTCATTGTATCAAGGAGCAAGTTTAAAAGCAGACAGCACTTATCGTCAGACCAGCATTTCTTTAAAAGTGCAAGAAGGATCTTCTATGAATTTCAAATTCGAAGGAGAAAAACTAACTTCAACAGTAAGCACAGGAGGTAAACTTTTTCTTTCAGGAAAATCAACCGCGCATAGATTATCAGTAAGCAGTGGGGGTGCGTGCGAAGCAGAACTTTTTAAAAGCGAACAAACCAAAGTTAATGTAACAGCAGGCGGCATGGCTTATGTATATGCAAGTAAACTTTTAGAAGCTAAAGTGACCGCAGGAGGAATAATTAGAACATACGGCAATCCTATGAAAGTGGTCACAAAAAAAGCAATAGGAGGTCAGATATTTGAAATGAAATAAAACCTCTGTGTGTAATAATAAAGAAGAGGCATCGAGCGGATTCGAACCGCTGTACAAGCTTTTGCAGAGCTCTGCCTAGCCACTCGGCCACGATGCCATGCGGCAAAAGTAATAATTTTTAATTTTTTCTAACCCCTGGTCTTTAATCCTTTTATACTAACGCAGACTTCTTTTACATCCCCACCAATAGGTGGGTTTTGTTTAGCAACCTTAACCTCCACATTTTTCACCATAGGAAACTGTTTTAATATTCTGTCAATTATGCGTTGAGCTATATGCTCTAACAAGCGTGACCGAATCAACATTTCTTCTTTTACTATACCGTTTAGCAGAACATAATCCACCGCATCTTCAAGCAAGTCTGAGTTAGCAGGCTGGTGCATATCAGTTTCTACTTCTAGGTTGACAATATAGTCACTCCCAATGAGCTCTTCCTCTTCCATACACCCATGGAACGCATAGACTTTGATGTCCTTTAGAATTATTTTTCCCATCATCGACTTTTCCGTAAATATAATAACGCTCTATTTATATTTTAAAAATAAGCTTTTAATATCTTTGATAAAATATAAGATGTCAAAAAAGACCCTAAACTTTATTGAACACATCATAGAAGAGGATTTAACTTCAGGACTGTCTCCAAAGCTTTTGAGGTTTAGGTTTCCTCCCGAGCCAAATGGATACCTTCATATTGGGCATGTTAAAGCTATTTGCCTAAATTTTAATTTGGGTAAAAGATATAAAGCACCAGTAAACTTAAGGTTTGACGACACTAATCCTGCTAAGGAGGAAAGCCAATATGTAGAGGCGATAAAGAGGGACATAGAGTGGCTGGGATTCAAATGGGACAAAGAATGTTATGCATCAGATTATTTTCCCCAGCTTTACGAATGGTCTAAGCAATTGATAAAAAAGGGCTTAGCATATGTTGACTCGCAAACTTCTCACGAAATATCAGATCAAAAGGGTACGCCAAACAAGCCAGGCACAAACAGTCCCTATCGCAATCGTTCAGTTGATGAAAATTTACTTCTTTTCAGAGAGATGCGGGAAGGAAAACACAAGGAAGGGGCTCATGTACTTAGAGCGAAAATTGATATGACCTCTGCTAATATGCTCCTTAGGGATCCCGTTATGTACCGAATATTATACAAAACACACCATCGAACAAAAGACGACTGGTGCATCTATCCGATGTATGACTGGACACATGGAGAGTCAGACTTTATAGAACAGATCAGCCACTCATTGTGTTCATTGGAATTTAAGCCTCACCGTGACCTATATGATTGGTTTCTTGATTCACTATCCCCACTGGATTCAATCCGACCCAAGCAAAGAGAGTTTGCAAGGCTGAACCTTTCTTACACAATAATGAGTAAGAGAAAATTAAAAGCACTGATTGAACAATCTTATGTGTCTGGATGGGATGACCCTAGAATGCCCACCATAAGTGGACTGAGAAGAAGAGGCTATACCCCTGAATCCTTAAATAACTTTGTTAACACAGCAGGAGTAGCCAAAAGGGAAAATATTATTGACGTTTCCCTTTTGGAATTTTGTGTTAGGGATCATTTGAACAAGATTGTTCCAAGGGTAATGGCTGTTATAAACCCAGTCAAACTTACTATCAAAAACTACCCTGATGGGCAAACTGAAATGTTAAAGGCGGAGAACAACCCCGAGGATGATAAAGCAGGATTTAGAGAAATTCCGTTTTCTAGAACTTTATTTATAGAAAGAGAGGATTTTAAAGAAGAGGCTAATCGAAAGTTTTTTAGACTGACCCTCGGCAAAGAAGTTAGATTAAAGAATGCATATATCATCAAAGCAGAAAAAATATTAAAAGACGATAATGGTAAGGTAATTGAGATTATTTGTAGTTACGACCCATTGAGTAGAAGCGGTTCAGGGACAGAAGAGAGTCTGAGAAAAGTGAAAGGAACCTTGCATTGGGTATCCAAAGAACACGCACAACCAATAATAGTTAATATTTACGACAGACTTTTTTCAGTTGAAGAGCCCGACAAAAACAAGGATGAAAGTCCTACTCGGTTTATAAATCCGGATTCCTTAAGTCAAACAAAAGGTTTTATTGAACCCGGAGTGGCTAATGCATCAGAGGGGGAAAGATTTCAGTTTCAACGCTTAGGTTACTTTATTTTGGAAAATAAAACAGCTGACGATGTTTTAATCTTCAATAAAACTGTCGGCCTCAGGGATACTTGGAAAAAAAGTTAAGCTTATTCATCTGTATTTGGTTTGTTCTGTTTCTTTTCATTTTCTAATTTCATTGCTTCTCCAATTTGATTGCTCGCAGTAAAAGACGCAACCATATTGTTTAACATATCACTTCCTGCTTGGGGAGAGTTGGGTAGAAGAATAAGGTTACTATTAGTTTCTTCACCTATGGATTGTAGCGTGTCATAGTGTTGAGTAACAACTATAAGGGCTGACGCTTCTTGAGAATTGATTCCCACATTGTTCAGTACATCAACTGACTCTTCTAGCCCCCTGGCAATCTCCCTTCTCTGATCAGCAATTCCCTGTCCCTGAAGTCTTTTGCTTTCTGCCTCTGCCTTAGCCTTTTCGACAATCAAAATTCTTGCAGCATCACCCTCGTACTGAGCAGCGATCTTTTGTCGTTCCGCGGCATTTATCTTGTTCATGGCTGTTTTTACTTCACCATCGGGGTCTATATCTGTTACAAGTGCTTTGATGATGTCGTAACCATAGTTTACCATAGCATCATTTAACTCTCCTTTAACTGCGTTAGCAATTTCATCTTTCTTCTCGAAAACGTCGTCTAGCCGCATTTTTGGGACAACTGCTCTTACAACATCAAACACATAGGAGGTAATTTGGTCTTGGGGAAAGTCAAGTTTATAAAAGGCATCATAGACATTATTGGGTAGAATCTTATACTGAACAGAGACTTTAAGCTTTACAAAAACATCGTCTTTGGTCTTAGTTTCTACAATTACATCTAATTGAAGTATCCTTAAACTAACCCGTCCTACAATTCTGTCAATAATGGGAATTTTGAAATGTAATCCGGGTTTCCTAATAGCAATGAATTTTCCAAACCTTTCAATTACTGCAGAAGTCTGTTGTTTTACGACGAAGATCCCCGAGATCAGCAAAAGGAGGATTATAAATATAATTACATAAGTGGTTAGATCCATAATTTATTAATTTTGGTGGTGATAAAACTTTTCAAGCCTTCTTAAAGTTACTTGATTTCCAAGGATCTCGCAAACATCAAAAATATCTGGCCCTTTCAAGTTACCGATAATTGCCAAACGCAAACTTTGCATGATTACTCCAAAAGGTAGTTTTTCATTTTTATTCCATTTGTGAATTTTGGATTTCCAATCTTTAATAGATACTTCTTCTTTAGCCATTTTGCAAAACTGTGCCACAATTTTTTTTGGGTTGTTTTTTTGAATTTTGCTCAATACTTTGGAATCATATTCAGATGGGTCTTCCAAAAAAATTAAAGATAAGCTTTTTAGGTCCTCGAGCAAAAACAATCGATCTTTCAGAACACTGTAGACGGCGTTTCTTTTTTTTTGTGACCACGAGACCGGAAGGCATTCTAAAAACTCGGGAAAATGCTCGAAAATGATTTTTTGGTCTGTAGACTCCAAAAATTTATGGTTGAACCACTTTGCTTTTTCAAAATCGAATTTAGCACCACCCTTTTGAATCTTTTCAGTGTCAAAAACACTCAATAATTTATCCATATTAAAAATTTCTTCATTCGTTCCCGGATTCCATCCCAAAAAAGCCAAATAGTTCATAAGTGCCTCGGGCAAAAACCCCTTTTCTTTAAATCCCTCTGATCCTTCCCAGGCCAAAGGAAAAACAGGGAATCCCAATTTTTCTCCATCTCTTTTGGACAGTTTACCCTTTCCTTGCGGTTTTAAGATTAATGGTAAATGCATAAACTCTGGCGCTATCCAATCAAAAGCATCATAAATCAACTGATGCACAGCAAGTGATGGTAACCATTCTTCTCCCCTAATTACATGTGTGATTTTCATCAAATGATCATCAATTACATTTGCAAAATGATAAGTAGGCATGCCATCAGCTTTAATTAAGATTTTGTCGTCAACCTCTCCACTATTTATCTCAATATAACCTCTCACTCTATCTTTTACCTTTATAGTTTTTCCTTTATCCACCCTAAGTCTCACAACATATGGACTTTCGTTTACTAACTTCTTAACTGTCTCTTCGGGTAGGTTGAGTGAATTGTTAAGGGTCATTCTGTTTTCTGCTCCATACTTGAATGTTTCCTTTCGTATTTCGTAATCCTCTCTTATCTTGGATAATTCCTCAGGGGTATCAAAAGCGTAATAGGCTTTTCCTTCCTTAACTAGCTTTTCAATATGATCTTGATAAACATGTTTTCTTTCGCTTTGGCGGTAGGGACCAAAATTTCCCGGTTTTGAGGGGCTCTCATCAGGCACAAGCCCACACCAGCTTAATGCATCTTCAATGTATGACTCCGCATTCTCGACTATTCGGTTTTGGTCGGTATCTTCAATTCTCAGTATCAAGCGGCCTTTGTTTTGTTTAGCAAAAAGGTAATTGTATAAAGCGGTCCGAATTCCTCCAATATGAAGTGGACCAGTTGGGCTGGGAGCAAATCTAACACGAATACTCATTCTTTTTTTTGTCAAAGATAACATCAAGTGCTACCCTAATGAAATTATTTGTTTTTTCTTTGTTTTATATTTGAAAAAAAAAGCTTGATTAGGTTTAATCACGATAATTTCCTTACCCTA